>NZ_JBFRTU010000031.1:0-39313 GCF_041474275.1 Vibrio sp. 10N.222.52.B7
AGGGCTACATGGATTCCCCCGGTTGTCAAACATCCGCTAAACTTATGTTGATGGGTTTTGGACTGCCGCTCTACATTCGGCCTACTTATCGACGATTCGCATACGTCGTGGCCCTGATGACTTGCGCGACTGCGGTGCCTTATTCGTTAGATGACATCTAGTGTGTCCGCCGCATTAACAGGCTCTCCGCAAGTGGTCTTAACCTATCTCCATCATTAGCGTCTGCAATGACCCGGTGGGTTTAACTCTCTATGCTGCTTAAGTTTCTACTTAAGCAGCATAGTTTTCATATTCGGTTTGATTGTGTAAAAGCGACCATATAATTCGTGCGTTCTTCGCGGCAAGTGCCACTATCGCTCGGTTCATTCCTCTTCGTTCTAGAACGCCTCGACACCACTGACTTAGCTTATCTTGCTTGTCGCCAAGGTTGGCAATGACTGTCCTTGCCCCGTGAACTAATAGTGTTCGCAAGTATTTGTCGCCGTGTTTGGTTATCCGACCTAAGCGAGGCTTTCCTCCCGTCGAATATTGCTTTGGTACTAGTCCTAGCCAAGCAGAGAAATCACGGCTTTTATCAAATTGAGAACCATTGCCTATCGAAGCAAGTATCGCAGTAGCGGTTTGCGGCCCAATACCTCGAACCTTCATCACTCGTTGAACATTAGCGCTGACCTTAGCAAAAGAGTCGAAGACTTGTTCAGTATCGGCGATACGTTGATTCAACTCTCCAAGCTGGTGATAAGCATCGGCAATCACCGTTCTTGCGAGATGTGGCAGTTCATTTTCTGCATCTTCAAGCATTAAGGGAACGTGTTTCATTAATGAAGAGCGGCCAACAGGAATGATTAACCCGAACTCAGAGAGTAGGGCGCGCATGCGATTCATAAGCGCGGTGCGTTCACGAACCCAATGCTCTCTCATTCTATGTACCGATAAGATGGCTTGTTGCTCGGGGGATTTTACGGGTACAAAGCGAGTTGATGGACGCTGAACAGCTTCGCATATGGCAACAGCATCATTAAGGTCGTTCTTTCCTTTAGTTCGATAAGGAACCACGTATTTAACGGCCATAATGCGGGCGTCATGACCCAGTTTATTGAGTGTTCTTGCCCAATAATGTGCACCACCACACGCTTCAACGCCTATACGCATGAGTGGCATATTTGCTATTGTAGTCAGTAGTTTAGAGCGAGTTACTGACTTATGAAGTATGACCTTACCATTTTGGTCTACGGCATGAAGACTAAAGTGGTTTTTAGCTAGGTCGATACCGCAGAAATAAGAATAATCAGACATGGTGCCTCCGATGCATTTAAGTACCACATAAGTGTGGCAGATCCTCGGTAGGGGGAATCCATGTCGTTCGTTATACCCTTTGAGGCAATTTTTGGAGTATGTGATGTTTGCAGAATTGGGCAAAGTTGCAAAAGTGTTGATTGATTCGATAGCTAAGATCAAAAATATTACTGACAAGAGGAAGTATAGACAGTCATGTATAGATGTAATTTCTGTATATTACGTTCTCAAAGATATACGTGATGACGCTGTAAAGTTATTGAATGCTTGTAATTGGAATCCTAACGAAAAAATATCTACTTTAAGCGAATTAGAGTTGAGTGCATTCTTATGCTTTTGTGATGAAATTCTACGAAAACAAGGCGAACGTTTATACTGTCTTGAGCGGAAAATAAACTCTGATCAATGTTTAGCTTTTATGGATGATGAGCTTCATCGAAAGTTACTTGAAGCAATTGGTCATAAAAGTCAAAGAGTAGTTAGTCTGCATGGAATAGCATCTACGCTAGTGATTGAAGCAATGTTACCAAGCGAAACACCTGAAGATAGAGTTGAATTAATTCAAAGAATGTCGGGGCTAGAGAACGATACGTTAAACTTAAATGAAATTCGGCAAGAAATTGACAACTTTAGTTTGTTATTAAAACAGTATAAAAACTATTCAGTATCCTTGGTGGACAACCCAGAGTTAGTTGAAATTACTGAATTAGCAAAAAGCAACGCAATGTTAGGTCGGGTATAACAAACGCTTCAACCGGACAGTCAACGCTCGGCGGTTTTAGTGCTAGCAGTTAGCTTCAGTGATTATGGTGTGTTAATTTGAGTTTTGTGGCGGCGTTGTCAGCCAGTTAAGCGGGCGTTATATGCTTTCCTACTCCCAATCGCATACATAATATTAAAATTTAATGGTATGATGTTCTTGGTTGTAACTTACTTCAATATCATCAAAAGAATCCACTATGAAAAAAGCTATCGTATCTGTAATTGCAGTTGCTTCATTGCTATCTGGTTGTGTGGCATCACATCAAGCTGTAGCGCCAAATACCAAGAATATTAAGTTGCCTGAAACTGGCATTGTTACTGCCTCTAGTCTTGGTGAAAGAATGTTAGAGTCGGGAAAAGTTGTCACTGTTCAGGGTTTTACTCTTCATAGTGATGCACCGATCTTTGATGGTATAGTTAAAGCCGGCGAGTACCATCAAATTGGAGTTAAAGAAAATCATAAAGTATTTGGACCAAAAAATGGCTACGGTACAGGTATTGTAGATGCTCTAATGGGGGCACCAAGTCCAGCTAAACCATATGTAGATGGAAAAACTGGCTATTTGTGCTTCTTAGGCGGTTTCGGAACTAGATTCTGTTCTGATACTGTAAAACCTAATGTTATGCCAATAAATGTATATACTACCGATAGCTTTATGCAAGAATTGATTTATACAGGCAAGGTTGGTGATAAAATTCGTTTCACCTACCGCGAGTTCCAAAATGGTATGGCTCGCCAAGCATTCAATGTTGACGTTGAATATGACTTGTCCGAAAGTGACTTGATCTCGTATAAAGGTGCAACGGTAGAAATCATTTCAGCTACGAACCAAAAGATCGAATATAAAGTAATTAAACACTTTAATTGATTCGTTTCAAACTACGCATATAACAAACGACTATGGCGTCAATGATTAATTTTTGGCTGTGTTTTCATCCCACATGGCGCCATCTCTGAGCATAGAGTTAAGTGTCACAACCATCTTTCGTACGCACGCGATTATTGCGACTTTTTTAGGTTTCCCAGCAGCTAAAAGTCGAGCATAAGTCGCTTTGAATATGGGGTTACATTGCATGGCTGACATCATCGCCATGTATAAAACGGTTCGTACTTGCGCTCGACCGCCTTGGATCACGCGCTTACCTTTGTAGCGCCCACTTTCGCGTGTTATTGGAGCGACACCAATCAGTGATGCTGCTTGTTTATTCGTGATGTAACCAAGTTCAGGTACGTTGCTAATTATTGATGCAGCGGCAATGTTTCCTATTCCTGGGACGCTTTGCAATATTGTGTTTTTAGCTTGGTATTCAGGGCTATCTTCAATGAGTTTAACGAGCTTTTCTTCTAACTTGGTGATTTGATTTTTTATCGTGGTTAGCATCGGTTTGATAGTCGGATGGAGAGAAGCGGGAAGTATCTGGATTCGGTTCTTTTCCATGGTTTGCATGGATAACAACTGGTTTCGGCGAATGACTAAGTCACTCATTAGGCGTATGTTTTTTGGCTTTATGACAGTAAGAGCTGGTTTGATTGCTTCTCCATAGTGAGCAATCAATTCTGCATCTAAACGATCATTTTTGGCTCTGCGGCCAATAGCACCAGCGAACCGTTTTATGTGGACAGGGTTTGCTCTGACAATAGGTAATTGAGCCTCTGCACATGCAAGAACAAAAGGCATTTCTAATCGGCCTGTTGCTTCAATAACGATTCGTTCAGGACTGTGACTCTTAATCGTTTTGAGTGCTTTTTTGATGCCTTTATCATTGTTCTCTACTGAGAAAAATAGGTCTAGTGGCCTGATGTGGATGTCTAATTGTGTTTTGCCGGTATCAACTCCAACGTTGATGCTTTGATTGATTTTGGTATTCATAATAAGCTAACTCATGCTTGCGTAATGCGGGTTCGAGACCCAGTCGACTATTCGAGGTTTATGCTTGAAGTCCTATGTAGCGTTCATGTTTGTTATCGGTCTCTCGATAGAGGAGCCAGCGTTTAAACGAACTACTACATAGAAAGCTTTAGTTGCAGCTAAAGCCTGGGTCTCACATTACCCGATTGGAGTGCTTATTATCCATACAAACTGTTTAAGAGTGATTCGCAACGCGTGGCATTTTTATTATGCGTTGCGTTCAGTGTTTAAGGCGGTATACGGTAGCATCGGTATTGCGTTGCTCACACCTTAACAGGGCTATAACACAAAATCAGGCTATTGCTCAAAATTGCTATTTGAACTATTATTTGTACATTAAATTGTACCATAGGGAGTTCAACATGAGCCGCATCCATTTTGATCAAGATATTCAGCCTTTGTCTGAATTTCGTGCTGGCGTGACGTCATTTATTAAACAGATTAACGAAACTCGCAGACCACTAGTTATCACACAACGTGGTAAGGGTGTTGCGGTTGTCCTTGATGTTGCAGAATATGAAGCAATGCAAGAGAAGATCGAGTTACTGGAAGAAATGCGTACTGCTGAAGCACAATTAGCTTCAGGTTTAGGTGTTTCCAATGAAGACGCTCGTGCTCAAGTATTGGGGCGCATTAAGAAATGAAAGTAGTCTGGTCACCACTAGCATTACAAAAGTTAGGTGATGCAGCCGAGTTTATTTCACTGGATAATCCAGTGGCGGCAGAAAACTGGGTTAATGAGGTTTTTGATAAAACTGATTTACTCTCAAGTATGCCTGACATGGGGCGAATGGTTCCTGAGCTGCCTCATACCAATTACCGTGAAATTTTGTTTGGTCACTATCGCATCATATATAGCCTTAGCCATGAAATTCGCGTCCTCACAGTACGAAATTGTCGTCAGATACTAACGGAAAGTGACGTGTAGCAATTGTGTTATAACAAGCAATTTAAGAGGGATTCACAACGCTTGGCACTTTTGCTCCTACTTCAAGTTAAGTGTTTATGGCACAATGCGTTAGGTTTGGGTGGAGGCGTTGTTCACCCCTTAATTGGGCTAGTTGCCCAGAGGAAGTAATCAATCCATTGGGAACTTTTGTTTCTGGTGGAGTACGCGCATAATTCGGATAATGTCGCCTTCGATCCAATAGGAGACGATCATTGAAATCTCAGGAATTATAAGTAATCGCCCACGAATGCCGTCTCTCTGTACACCCATTAGAGGCTGCTCAAGCAAGTTTTCTACTTTTGTTTCAATGAGGTTGTCAGCGTTTTCTGCCGCATCAGGGTTGAAGTCATAGATAAACTCAAAGATCCTTTCACGATCATTGAGTGATTCTTCTTCCCATAAAATCATTGCTTACCTCGATTACGTATTCTGGCTTTGCGTTCTTCCATTCGAGATTTAGCAGTTTGGTGTTCAACGAAAACGGATTCTCCTGAGTCAAACTTCTCAAATGCTAGGTTTACTTGTTCAGTTAGCCATGCATCGTGAGATAATGTTTGTCTTTGTTGCTCAGCGAGTTGCTCAGTAAGCTCACGGCAAGCACCACTCAGTGTGCGACCTTGGCTCTCAGCCATCTGTTGAGCTAGGCGTTTTGTTTCTTCATCAACACGAAATTGAATTCTAGTGTCCATGATGTATTCCTTTATTGGTGTGTGTACAAATGTTAGCACTCACCTTTGAGATGGGCAACTGACAAGCTACTATGGCGCCAATAACTAACTTTTGGTGCTATGTTTCATCGCACATAGTCCCATATCTCATCAACCATTGCAGAACGTTAAATGGTAGGTCACCACTATCTGTAGAGGAAAGTGCATTGAAGTTAACCAATAAACTCGTACGTTACCCGCACATTGATGTTAATCGTGCGTTTGAAAAAGAAGCTGAATTATTGCAGCAAATTCAGGCGGGTGAGATTGGGCAAGCCTTAATGTTGTGGCAAGCAAAAGCGCCGACACTTGTTTTGCCCGCAGGTAAAAAGTGGCCTGTGACCGTAGAGTCTAGAAAACAACTCGCGGCACAAGGTTGGCAACTCACCTCACGTAAAACAGGCGGCGCTCCCGTTCCCCAACTGCCGGGGATCATTAACTTATCGCACATTTACCATTGGCCTCGTGATGAAGCCTACAACATCCAAAAAGCGTATCTACATCTGTGCAATATCTTAACCCTGTTTTTTAAAGAACTGGGCATCGATGTGGATGTACACGCGACTCCCGGTTCTTATTGTGATGGTGACTACAACCTCAATATCAATAAACAAAAAATAGTGGGCACGGCGCAGCGTGTTTTGCTTAAACAAGGGGGCGGCCAAATCGTACTTTCGCAAGCTTGTATCTTGTTGGATGTCGACCTAGAGAACATCGTTGCACCCGTAAATTTTTATAATCAAGTTTGTGGCAATCCAACCGTGGTGGACGCGCAAGTTCATACTCCGTTGTCCGCACATCTGACAACTCTACCCAACGTAGACTCACTCTTTCAGCAGTTAAGCCAAGCTTTCATCAAGCATGCGTGATACCAACCTTTCGTTAACGCCAAACTAATTTGCCGATGGTAGAACGATTTCAATACTATGTGTCGATGAGAACGAATGGGTTGAACTTGAGGCGGTGAGAACTTTATAATGTTACTTGTAACATAATAAAGAGTTCAAATAGTTATGACAGAACAGCAGAAGAAAACTCGAACCACACTTCAAGATGTTGCAGACAAAGTGGGGGTCACAAAGATGACCGTCTCTCGTTACATGCGCAATCCCGATTCAGTCGCAGCCAAAACTCGCGTTAAAATTGCAGCGGTTATTGAAGAGATGGGATACATCGAAAACAAAGCGCCAGCTATGCTCTCTAAATCGTCGAGTAAAGCGATCGGTATCTTGCTCCCTTCGTTATCAAACCAAATCTTTGCCGCGTTTGTTCAAGGTATCGAAACGGTTACTAAAGAGAATGGCTACGAGACGTTGCTTGCTCACTTTAGCTATGATGCTGTGGAAGAAGAGGAAAAGATTGCTTCGCTGCTTTCGTATCAAGTTGATGGGTTGATATTGACGGAAAGCCACCACACCCCCCGCACGTTACAGATGATCAAGAATTCAGGTGTTTCTGTTGTTGAAACGATGGAACTCCCAACCAATCCGATCGATATGGTTGTTGGCTTGGACCATATTGATGCTTCTTACCATGTCGTGAAGCGAATGATTGAAGCTGGTAAACGCTCTATTGCTTACTTTGGCGCTCGATTGGATGCGCGAACCAAGTTGCGTTTGCAAGGCTATGACAAAGCGATGTATGAGGCTGGATTAGAGCCTAAACACGTGTTGACTGAACAGCACTCTAACTTCTCTTTGGCTGAAGATCTGCTTGATCGCGCTCTTGCGGATTACCCAGATCTAGATGGCGTGTTCTGCACCAATGATGACATCGCGATAGGTACCTTGCTCATTGCCCAGCAACGTGGAATCCAAGTGCCGCAACAGCTATCTGTGGTGGGCTATAACGCGTTAGATATCGGTCAAACCATACGCCCAAAACTGACTAGCGTGGATACGCCACGTTATGAAATAGGTAAGAAAAGTGCCGAGCTACTGCTTGCCCGATTGAAAGGTGAGCCAGTTACGGAAACGGTAGTGGATATGGGCTATCGCATCACTGATGGCGAAAGCGTTTAACCAAGTATCGTGGAAACTGAAAGGGGCATCGAAATGATGCCCCTTTTGCTTTTACATTTAAGTAATGACACAGCTAGACGATAAAACTCGCCCCTTGTTCTGCACTCGAAACGCTTTGGCGCATCACGCTAAATAGGTTGCGCCCCATGGTTTGCTGGTTGGCGTCTGCCTCAAATACCTTCGCTTGGCGAGATTGCATGTCGTTGAGGTTATTGAGTTCGCCACTCGCGCAATCTAAGCGCAGGATATCGCCTTCGCAAACAAGCCCAATAGTTCCTCCTCGAATGGCCTCTGGTGAGACATGAATCGCGGATGGGATCTTTCCTGAGGCTCCAGAAAGGCGCCCATCAGTAACCAGAGCCACTTTAAACCCTTGTTTCTGAACATTACCTAGAATCGGCATAAGCTTGTGCAGTTCAGGCATACCGTTCGCAGCTGGGCCATTGTTTATTACCACAACAATGCAATCTTTGTTGAGTTCACCTCGTTGATACGCGGCTTCCACCTTATGTTGGCAATCAAAAACTGCCGCAGGTGCTTCGATAACGCGTTGCTCTTCTGCAACCGCTGACACCTTAATCACCGCATTGCCAAGATTCCCTGAAAGGACTCGCGTTCCGCCTGTGCTTTGGAATACCTGTTCTTGGCCTGCAATTACCTCTGCATCTGCCGACTGTTTGCACTTTTTCCACGTTAGCTTTCCATTTTCAAGTTCTGGAATACTCATTTGATCTTCAAACGAGCCAAAGGTAGGTGTGACATCTCGGTGCAGTAAGTTGGCTTGATCTAAACGGCGTAACAGCGCGGGAACTCCTCCTGCCGCTTGGAACGCATTCATATCTGCTGGGCCGTTGGGATAAACTCGAGCAAGTAAAGGCACCACATCGGATAGATCGCTGATGTCTTGCCAAGTCAGAATAAATCCTGCTGCGCGTGCTACCGCGACCATGTGAATGCTGTGGTTGGTACTGCCACCTGATGCGAGTAGGGCAACAATGCCATTGATTAAGCTTTTAGCGGTAAAGACTTCAGAAAGTGGGCGGAAGTTTGCGGCTTGTGGTGTCATTGAAGCAATTTCAATGGCGGCATGCTGAGTGAGTGATGCGCGCAATTCAGAGTCAGGGTGAATAAACGCTGAGCCCGGAAGCATCAGCCCCATCGCTTCAAATACCAGCTGATTGGTATTGGCTGTGCCGTAAAAAGTGCAGGTGCCCGCTGAGTGATAAGCGTTGCACTCCATGTCCAGCAAGGCACTTTTTCCTACCTTACCAGCCGCGTATTCTTGGCGAATATGTACTTTCTCATCATTGCTGATGCCCGTTGCCATCAAGCCCGCCGGAACAAAAGCGGTGGGTAGATGTGCAAAAGAGAGCGCGCCCATCAGTTGTCCTGGAGCTATCTTGTCGCAAATACCAAGTAATAGGGTTGAATCAAACACGTTGTGACTCAGTGAAAGAGCGGTCGATTGAGCAATCAAGTCCCTTGAAAACAAAGACATATCCATGCCTGGTTGGCCTTGAGTTACCCCATCGCACATCGCGGGAACACAGCCCGCTACTTGAGAGGTGTGGCCGAACTTAGCTAACGCCTTTTTGATCTGATCTGGATAGTGTTGATACGGCTGGTGAGCGCTTAACATATCGTTGTAAGAGCTGATTAACGCCACATTGGATTTAGTGAGATCAAGAATCGAGCGTTTCTCATCGGAGCAAGAAGCTGCGACAGCATGAGCCAAGTTGCCGCAAGAAAGCCCTTTACCACCTTTGCCAGCAGAGGCTTGGTGTTGGGTTCGGTTTAGAAACGCTTCATGAGTCTCTTTGCTTCGTTCAATTAATCGTTGAGTCACCGCTTGGATGGTTGGAAGGGTCATGCTGTTTCTGCCTCATCAGTCATTGAAAGCACAATCGCAGCACAGTCCACAACGTCATCAATATCGCCATCAATGCTGATGACAACCGTATCTGGCTCGTGATCGGGTCTTTCTAATGTTTCGAACTGGCTTTTAATCATGTTCTCTTTCATGAAGTGGCCTTGGCGCTGACGCATTCGATGCAAGATCAGGTCAATGTTGCCATCTAAAAAGAGAAAGGTGAGGTTTTTGTTCCCTTCGCGAATTTGGTCGCGGTACTTCTTCTTCAACGCAGAACATACAATAATGCCGTGCTCATTTTTACTTTCTAGGCTGTACGCTGCATCACGAACGCGTTCCAGCCATGGAATGCGATCATCATCATTAAGAGGTTGGCCTGACGCCATTTTTTGAATGTTTGCTCGAGGATGAAGGTCGTCACCATCAATGAACTTACGCCCAAGTTTTTTTGCCAACTGCTCGCCTATCGTGCTTTTCCCACAAGCACTGACACCCATGACGATGACACTACTACCAGCCATAACTCAATCCTCTTAACAAATTTGCGCGTGATCTCAATTTTGAACATCGCTTGTAAATATGGCTTTATCTTATAAGCGTTACCGGTAACATGTTACCGGTAACTTAAGGAAGTGTGATGAAGGACACAAAACAACAATTCACAACAATTGTGATTGTTTTTGCATCCTACTGACGGAAAATTAGTCACATCTCACTATATTCGCGTTTAAAAAATCACTGGAAAGAGATCTTTGGGGGATAAAATGGCCAACGATTACCGCGCAATTGCGAAATCTGTTGTTGAGCATCTTGGGGGCAAGACAAATGTGGCTGCCCTAACACACTGCATGACTCGACTACGATTCGTTTTACACAGCCAAGATGGCGTCGATATTAACAAGCTAAAAGCACTGAAAGGTGTGATGGGTGTTGTTGATAATGGAGACAAAGTACAAGTTATCATTGGTAACGAGGTATCGTATGCATACAAAGAAGTGATGGCGCTTTGTGAGCTATCCACTGTATCTGAGTCAGAGGTTCCTGCTAAAAAAGAGAAGCTAACGGCTAAGTCAATTGGTGCGAAAATGTTGGACGCACTGGTTGGTACCATGTCGCCTCTTATCCCAGCAATCATTGGCGCTTCAATGGTCAAACTGCTCGCCATGGTACTTGAGATGCTGGGCTGGGTTGAGCCAAATGCACCTACCTTGATTATCTTGAAAGCGATTGGCGATGGCGCCTTCTTCTTCCTACCGGTTATGGTTGCCGCTTCCGCATCGATCAAATTCAAGACCAATATGTCTCTTTCCATTGCGATTGCCGGTGTCTTAATCCACCCGAACTTTATGGAATTGATGGCGCAAGCAGCAGAAGGCAAGCACGTTGATTTCTTCGGTATCCCAATCACGTCAGTGAAATACACCTACACGGTTATTCCTGTACTTGTGATGACTTGGGCTCTTTCTTACATAGAACGTTGGGTAGATAGCATTACCCCTGCTGTGACTAAAAACTTCCTGAAACCTATGCTTATCGTATTGATTGCAGCTCCGGTTGCTATCGTACTTATCGGTCCATTTGGTATTTGGGTTGGTACTGCACTTTCAGCGCTTGTTTACACAATTCATGACACATTAGGTTGGTTGTCGGTTGCTATCATGGGCGCACTGTGGCCTCTACTTGTTCTTACTGGTATGCACCGTGTATTTACTCCAACGATTATTCAAACCATTGCTGAGACGGGTCGTGAAGGTATGGTTATGCCTTCAGAAATCGGTGCTAACCTCGGTATGGGTGGTGCGTGTCTGGCTGTTGCTTACAAAACCAAAAACAGCGCACTAAAGCAGACATCATTAGCCGCAGGTGCTTCAGCTATCTTCGCCGGTATCTCTGAGCCTGCATTGTACGGCGTGCTTGTTCGTCTGAAACGTCCACTTATCGCAACAATGATTACTGGTTTTATCGTAGGTGCATTAGCGGGCATGGGTGGCCTTGCGAGTCACTCGATGGCAGCACCAAGCTTGTTTACGAGTGTTCAGTTCTTCGATGTGAATGACCCAATGAGTATCGTTTGGGTGTTCGGTCTGATCGCATTGTCTATTGTTCTGTCATTTGTTCTAACCCTAGTTTTAGGCTTTGAAGATGTTCCAGAAGATGATGCCGATGAGAAAGCAACTTCAGAGTCAGCAAACAAAGAAGCTGGTAAGGCAGAAGACAAGCCGACAGTAGTGTCCGCGTCTTAATTAGAATTGATTAATTTATTCAGTCACCTTACTTCAGCGTAAGGTGACTTTTATTGTTTCCGAGGTATTCGATGTCAAACATTCAATTTCCCGAAGATTTCTTATGGGGCGGCGCTATTGCTGCAAACCAGTCTGAAGGCGCTCACTTAGCGGGTGGTAAAGGCCTAACAACCGTAGATATGATCCCTTATGGTGAGAACCGCATGCCAATTAAGCTTGGTCAGGTTGATAAGGTGACGCTCAGCGAAGACGAGTTCTACCCAAGCCATAACGCGATAGACTTTTATCACCGTTACAAAGAAGACATCGCCTTGCTGGCAGAGATGGGATTTAAAGTCTTCCGCGTATCCATCGCTTGGAGCCGAATCTTTCCAAAAGGTGACGAGCTAGAGCCGAACCAAGCTGGCTTAGATTTTTACCGTGATGTTTTTGAAGAGTGTAAGAAATACGGTATTGAGCCGCTCGTTACCTTGTGCCATTTCGATGTGCCTATGCACTTGGTCAACGAGTATGGTTCGTGGCGTAATCGTAAGATGATTGAGTTCTTTAGCCGTTACGCGAGAACCTGTTTCGAAAACTACAAAGGCTTGGTGAAATACTGGTTAACTTTCAACGAAATCAATATTTTACTAGCGAGCCCGTTTTCTGGTGCTGGATTGTTGTTTCAGGAAGGCGAAAATCACGATCAAGTGAAGTACCAAGCAGCTCACCATGAGCTAGTAGCAAGCGCTTTGGTAACCAAGATTGCCCATGAAGTTGATGAGCAAAACCAAGTGGGTTGTATGCTGGCGGGCGGTAACTTCTATCCATATTCATGTAAGCCAGAAGATGTGCTGATGGCTATGGAAAAAGACCGCGAGAACCTGTTCTTTATCGATGTTCAATCGCGTGGTTACTACCCATCTTATGCTCAAAAAGTGTTTGATAACAAAGGTGTGGTGCTTGAAACACAAGATGAAGATTTCGAGATTCTAAAGAACACCGTCGATTTCATTTCTTTCAGTTATTACGCTTCACGCTGTGCTTCCGCTGATATGAATGCAGGAAATACGAGTGCAGCGAACGTCGTTAAGTCCATCAAAAACCCTCATCTTCCAGCAAGTGATTGGGGCTGGGTCATTGACCCTACAGGTCTTCGAATTACGATGAACACACTCTATGACCGTTACCAGAAACCACTTTTCTTGGTAGAAAATGGCTTAGGTGCTCGTGATACCTTGGATGACAATGGAGAAGTGAACGATGATTACCGCATTGATTACCTTCGTCAGCACATTGTTGCGATGCATGAAGCAATGGAAGACGGTGTACCATTGATGGGTTATACACCTTGGGGTTGTATCGATCTTGTTGCGGCGTCGACCGGAGAGATGAGCAAGCGCTATGGGTTTATCTACGTGGACAGAGACAACCTAGGCAATGGTACGTTAAATCGTATTCCTAAAAAGTCATTCCACTGGTACAAAAAAGTGATCGCAAGCAACGGCAGCGACTTGGCTTAATTTGTCTGTTTGATAATGAGAGAAATGAACAATGAAAACAATTGAACAGCGACTCAGAGATATTCGCATCGTTCCGGTGATCGCCATTAATGACGTTGCTCAGGCTGTGCCGCTTGCGAAAGTATTGGTTGAGAATGGTTTGCCTTGTGCTGAAGTGACATTTCGTACAGAAGCGGCAGCAGAGTCGATTCGTTTGATGCGTGAAGCCTACCCTGAGTTACTGATTGGCGCAGGTACTGTGCTGACTACAGAGCAGGTGGATACTGCCATTAATGCGGGTGTTGATTTCATTGTCAGCCCAGGTTTGAATCCAACAACAGTCAAATACTGTCAGCAAAGAGGGGTTACGATCGTTCCTGGAGTGAATAACCCAAGCTTGGTTGAACAAGCAATGGAAATGGGGCTTAAGACACTAAAGTTCTTCCCAGCAGAGCCATCTGGCGGTATTCCTATGTTGAAAGCGTTGACGGCTGTTTACCCGGTTAACTTTATGCCGACAGGCGGTGTAAGCCCAGCGAACGTTGAGTCTTACTTAGCACTGAAATCAGTCGTTGCCTGTGGCGGTACTTGGATGGTACCGACCGACAAAATGGACAAGGGTGATTGGGATGGAATCGCAGAATTAGTCCGAGCGGTCGGCTCCAGGTAGTTCGATAGAGAGCGACATAACTAGAAAATGAAAGGGCCAGCTGATACTGGCCCTTTTTGTGGCTGCTTCAAACGATGTAGAGGTTACTCGTTACCAAGCAAAGGTTTTAATGACGTTTTGCTTAGTGATTGGGTTGTGAGCGATGTCTTGATTAATCTTATCAAGAAACGGCTTACGAGCTTGAGGCAACATGCCACGCGTTGGTGAGATGTTATTGCCGTGGTCGCCCCAGTAGTAGCAATCGAAATCTTCTAGATTTTCGAGCAAGTATTTTTCTTCTTCCAGAATCTGCAATGGCGTTGGTAAAACAAACTCGCCACGGTTTACTTCTTTTTCCAACACCGATCCCGGTTGAACGGCTAAAGCCATTGGTGCAATCGCATCCGGCTGCATGATGTTCAGCAAGCTGGTGGTATTAATCGCATGCTCTATAGAACGCTCTTTGCCGCCAAGGCCAAAGATAAATGAAGCCAGCACCTTGATGTCTGCTTCACGGGCTAGGTTCATACCTTCAATTGCATGCTCACGCGTCATGCGCTTTTGAATGCGTTCAAGCACAATTGGGTCACTGGACTCCAAGCCTGAATAGGCCATGCTTAAACCTGCCGACTTAATCTCTTTTAATTCAGACAAGCTCTTACGACGGAAGTCATTAAACCCTGAATACAGAGAGATGTTCTTGATCTCTGGGAAGGTGATCTTGATGTAATCCAGAATCGAAATCAGCATCTCGGTTCTAATCGCCATCACGTTACCATCGACTAAAAAGATAGACTCTACATGCGGGTAGATCTTTCTCGCTGCGTCAATATCTTCAAAGATGTCTTTGATGTCTCTTAATTTGAAACGCTTATCATCAAACATCGTGCAGAAGGTACATTGGTTATTACTGCACCCCAATGTTGTCTGGATGAGTACGCTCTCTGCTTCCATCCAAGGACGATAAACTTTACCTTAAAAACGCATAAATGCTCCTCGGCCGTAGCCTGTGTTGTTTCGACGAGGGCAAGTTTAGCAATCTGCATCTTGGGTGATAATTGGGCAAAGCGGGGAATCAGTATTAAAGAAATTTTAATAATCGAAAGAGCGCGCAGTTCTTTGTCTGTATGGATAGAACTGCGGCTTGGATTGTGTGTGTGGTGGTGGGGGGGAGTGTTAGTGGTCGTTTTTTACTAATGAATGATCAGTGCGTAACGCACAGCTTTTCTTCGAGTAATTGATTAAGCACTGTCACCAGCTTGTGGTTCTTAGTGTTGTCTAATGCGTCGGCGTGCGGGTCTTTGAACAACCCAGAATCATTATCAAAATATTGACCAGAAGCGTTGGCAAACTCATCACTGAGCGCAGCACGACAAAGAATATCGGCTCCAATCGCAAGGTCGTTGCCATCAACGCCATAAGCATCTTTCACTAATTTACTACCAAGGAAAGAAGCTGGGTTTACAGGGATAATTGCGGTGCCTTTGTCTAAAAGAGTATTGGCTAATTCGATGGACCACATCGTTAGCGCCAGCTTACTTTGCGCGTAAACCGGACCATCAAGTTCGCCCGCACTCGGGCTGATTAATGCCTCTAAATCGACGGGTGCTTGGGCTGCTGAAGATAGGTTGACGATACGACCTGTCGCATCAAAAAGAGGAAGCAGCTTTTGTGTCAGTAGATACGGCGCAATGGTGTTTACGACAAAACGCACATCAAGATTGTCTGGAGTGGTGATGTCCGACACTTTATACACACCTGCGTTGTTAATGAGTATATCGAGTCGTTTGTGATCGCTTTTGATTTGGGTTGCGAGCGCCTCAACTTCAGAGAGCGTCGATAGGTCTGCGATGTAGCTTTCGATGATTGCATTCTTAGACAGGCGAGACAGAGCGGTCACGACTTTATTGACCTTAGCTGGGTTGCGGCCATGAATTAGAACATGGTGCCCTTGCTGCGTTAGTGCTTTTGCGGTCTCTAAACCAATGCCATCCGTGGCACCTGTGATCAGAATTATTTTTTGCATATTCCGTCCTTCAAAAAATAGTTTGAACAACGTTATAACAAAGATTAATGACACATAGTTGCATTTGGCTCACAAGCTGAAGACTCAAATGTGAGTCTATGGGGCAAATAATGACCATTTTAACACTTGGTGGTTAACCGTTGGCGTTTAACGATTAAGTAAGACAATGGGTCAGTTTGTGACTGACCCAAATTAAGAGAAGTGACCGAGTTATTTGATGTCTTGAACGTTCATAACCAGAGTTTCCCAGTTACGTTGGTTTTCCATATCGTGCTCTAGGCTTTGCTCATCGGCAATTTGGAAGCGCTTAACCGCAGGGGTTTTGCTCGTAGCTTGATACAACCAATAAGCTTCCGCTTTGAGTGCTTCGGCTTCGTCAGCATCAAAGTCTCTTGCCCTTGAACATTCACAGTACCGAAGTCAAAAGTGACGGTAAGAATTCCATCCTCGGCTTGAGCTTTAAACGTTGTATAACCTTGATATACCATTTCCATATTCCTTCTGAGAGATTTCATTCCAGCCTATTCAGTGTGAATGCGACCTAAATTCAGGCTAGCGAGGAATGTTCGAACCAACAATTAACCATTAAACGAAACACTATTAACGAATTATTAAGAGTGTTGGCGCGTTTGATAATTTCAATTTATTCAGTGTCTTAGATGGATACTTTAACGTTGAAGGTATCTTGCTAATTCGATTGTCAACGAAATCTAAAAACTCATTCCTTGTCTGGCGCTCTTATCCTTTTCATTTAGCTTCGTATACTGCTCAACTAGGTAATTAGCCCCAAGGTACAGACAAGAGTGAACCGACTTATGCAGATGAGATCCGCGACTTTGAAAACCATTATTGAGAAAACGCTGCCACTGACGCTGGGTGTGTTTGCGATCATGATGGTTCAATTGGTCGATTCGATCTTTATTGGTCAGCTAGGGGTGAATGAATTGGCGGTTCACGGTATCACCTTGCCATTTCAAGCAGCGTTTACCGGGGTTCAAGTGGGCATCGGTGTGGCGGCAACGTCCATTATTTCTCAAGCGGTAGGGGCAAAAGAACAACGTAAATCTACTTCAATTGCGACGCTGTCGGTTGGATTTGGAGTGTTGGTGATTGCTTTGATCTGCATAGGGCTGATTGTTTTTAGCGATTCTGTTTTTGCGTCGTTTGTGAATGATGTCTCTGACGCTCAATACCAATCCATGCTGTCTATTTTTAATGTGTACTGGCCACTGTGGTTGTTCAGTGCATTGATGGTGGCGGTGCTTTATCTGGCCACCTGCGTTTATCGTGCCAATGGCGATACCAAAACAACCGGAAGCATGTTCTTGGCTGCTAGCGTGATTAACCTAATTCTCGACCCTATTCTGATCTTTGGATTGGATATGGGCATCGCAGGGGCGGCGATCGCATCGAGCATTGGCTACGCTTTCGGCGCAATCTACATGCTAATCAAGTCTCGCGGCAAAGGTTGGTTTGGCTTCAATGGCGCGTGCAGTAACCGAATCAAAGGCTACAGTTTTGAGTTATTCAAGACGGTAATGCCAACCACTGCGAATCAGATATTACCTGCGGTCAGCGCGTTCTTCTCAATGCTATTGATTGCGAGAATCGGAACCGATGAGATGGCTTTTTGGAGCTTACTCGCCCGTGTTGAAAGTTTTATGCTGGTGTTTTCTCTTGCTCTGACGATGTCTATCCCGCCTATGATTGGTCGTTACCTAGGGGCGCAGCAGCGATGCAAAATCCCTGAGCTATTGAATACAACAGCGAAGTTCTTATTGGTTTTCCACACCGTGATGGCAACATTGTTGGCGCTGTTTAGTGGCTGGATTATTCCTGTTATCTCGGAAGAACAAAGCATACGCAGCTGGTTTGAAGTGACCTTGTTATTTATACCGTTCAGCTATGGGCCGCTTGGGCTTTGCATGTTGGTTGCGTCGGTCTTTAATGCCTTGGGTGTGCCGCGTAAAGCTTTGAATGTCTCTTTCCTACGCTTGTTTGTTTTCTACATTCCCGCTTTATGGATCGGCTCGATAACCGGAGACATGGTCAATGCGGTTATTGCTGCGACAGTCGCCAATGTTTTAGCGGGCGCTTTTGCATGGTTTAAGCTTAATGCCTATATTAAAACTCACATTATTCCCCGTGCCGCTGCGGCCAATAAGCAGCGTGTACTCAGCGCAGGCTAGCCATTATTGATGAACATTGAACATCTAAAATTGTTTGTGCGACTCGCGTCTACGCACAATATAGGTCAAGCAGGACAAGAGCTTGGGTTGTCACCTCCGGTAGCCAGTATTCATATCGGAAAACTCGATGAGAGCCTAGGTGCTATCCGCGTCGATCACGGTGAAGCGGTAAGGGATGTATGTGTCGATGGCTTGGGCATTGCCATGTGCGCGAGTTGGATAGCATACAAGCAGCTCGCGGAAGGTTCGCTGGTTGAGGTGTTGCCGGATTACCCTTTAAAGGATGAGGCGGCTATCTGGGCGGTATACCCGAGTGCTCAGTTACTTGCACCAAAGGTGCGCGTATTTATCGATTACTTTGTTCAATATTATGGTTCACCTTCTTATTGGGATTGCGACGTAAACGGGCAAACTCAATAGCGATTCAGAAGCATATATTGAGAACAAATAAGAAAGCCCCAACCAAAAGGGAGGGGCTTGTTTTTATGTTCTTTATAGAACGTTTTTCTAGCTAACTGCTGTTGTTTTTATTTAGTGTATCCGGCGTTTAATGAGCGTGTACCGCTGAATCTTGGTATAGCTCTGCATCAACTTCTTCGCCTTTACTTGGGCGCGGTACAATCTCAAAAGAGGTGTCAGCTTCTGTCAGTGAAGACAGCAGTTTGTTAAGTGATGTCTTATCACCTTTCACGCCTGCTTGTCCGTCTTCTAACAGTTTTCCAAGGCTTGTTTTCTTAAGCACGATGTCAGACACGTCAGACTTATTGATGATCAGTGTCGTATCCGCATCTTGCAGCTCGTTCACTTGAATGTTGTTCAGGTTACCGTTAGACATCTCAACGTAGTAGAACTCTTTTACATCAGGCAACTGAATATTCAACGTAAATGGTGTTTCTTGTGCCTTTAGCGAGTCCACTTTAACTGCTAAGTAATCTAACAAGTTCTCAATGGTCATGTTAGCCAACACATCCGGAGATGCAGTCTTTGGTGCGCCCGGTTGTGTGCCAATGCGAAGCTCTTGAGCGCCGGTTAGGTAGATGTTTCTCCAACCTGCACCTTCTGATTGATAACCCAATTGCTCGTACGTATCTGCCAATAAGCCACGTGCAACTTTGTTCTCTGGTTCTGCTTGAATCACCTTATTCAGTGCTGTTGCAACGAAGCGATATTCACCTTCTTGGAAGTCTTGCTGCGCTTTTTCAATCACAGCGTCGCTGCCGCCCATGTATTCAACAAACTTCACTGACTCTGGCTTGATTGGTAGTGGATTTAGGTTAGCTGGGTTCATGTCGAAGTAACCAAGATACATGTTGTACACCGCGCGGGCGTTGTGAGAGTAAGTACCGTGGTAACCGTTGGTGTGCCAAGACTGTTGAATGCTGTCTGGCATGACCTTGTAAATCTCGTCACCGATGTCTTGCAGAACCACGCCGTTATTGGCTAAGCGAAGCGTTTGGTTATGAGTAAAACCGTAAGCGTCACGCTGCATTTTTAGGTAATCAGAGATCTCTTGTTCGCCCCAGATTGGCGATGAGTGAGACGCAAACAGCACCTCAGTATCTTCACCCCAAGTGACTAACATCTCGTTGATCTTCTTAGACCATTTCAAGCCGTCACGTACTTTAGCGCCACGCAGCGTGTACAGGTTGTGCATGCCTTGGTAGGTCAGTTCGCCAGTCCAAAGTGCTTTCATGCTTGGAATATATGTCACCATTTCAGAGGCCGCTTCGGTACCTGAAGCATCCATGAATTGCATTTCTAGGCCGTCGATAACCAGAGTTTCAATCTCTTCGTTATGGTTCAGCTCGTAGTCTGGCAATACGTAAGTAATGCTACCGGTTGATAGACCTTTCGACAGTGCCGCATCCACAATACCGTGTTCGTGTCGGTTCAGGGTTGCGCCATATTGATATGCGGTACGACGAGACATTGCATTACCCGCCAATACGTTTTCGTCGACGATCTCTTTAGTAATGTTTTTCGAACCGTACACTTTTACATCTGGGTATGCGTCTTTGATTGCTCTTGCGCCACCAAAGTGATCAGCGTGCGAGTGAGAGTAAATCATAGCAACGACGGGCAGTTCGCCGCCATCAGGCACATTGCTCTTGAAGAATTTGAGTGATTTAGCGGCCGCTTCTTTGGTAAGAAGAACGTCGTAAGCGATCCAACCGTTGTCACTACGAATGAAAGAGATAGACGCTAAGTCAGCACCTCGAACTTGGTAAACTTTACCCGGAACAACTTCATATAAGCCTTCTGCTGCTTGGTTCAATACCGCTTGGCGCCACAGTGAAGGGTTTACTGAATCTGGTGCTTGGTCTGCATTCGTCACACTTGGGTCGATAAAGTTAAAGCTATTGCGAATGATGTCGCCCGTCTCTTGGTCGAAGCTAGCAATAAGACCCTTGTTGTTATTGTCGAAAGCGCGAGTGTCGGCAAAGTTAAGTGTTTTTGCGAACTCTTGGTTTGCCTTAGTCGTCATCTCGGTTGCGCTTTTGCCACCTTGGTCGCCAATTTCGCTGAAGTGTGCGTGGTCATGGTTAGCTGCAACTGCAGGGAATGCGAGCGAGATAGCTAGGAACAGTGATGCATTTTTGAACGTGCGTGAAGTCGTCATAAGAGCCTCTTCATTTCAGAATTTTGTTTCGTTGAGGCGATTATAGGAATAAGACATATAGCAAAAAATAAAGTAAGCTTTATTTAATACATCACGATTGGCTATGTATTGAGTCATGCAATGGTTGGGGAACGAAGGCGAATCCTGACCTATGATTGATTAAGACCACATTGACAGGGAGAGTAACGGTGAGCGACGTGGAAAAGTTGGATTTAAATCTATTGAGCGTGTTCTTAGAAGTGTATCGATTAAAGTCGATCACGCTTGCATCAGAATCGCTTGGTATGACTCAGCCTGGGGTTAGCGGGGCATTGAAGCGATTGCAATCTCAGCTTGATACCGACCTGTTTATTCGTGAAGGGCGTGGGATTATTCCGACTAACGCTGCGGTGCAATTGGCAGACCGAGTAGAGCCTGCTCTAGAAGGGATAAGCAGCGCAGTAAGCACTTTAAAGACATTTGATAATCAGCAGCATCATGTGTTTCGTATCCTGGTGAATGAGATTGGATTAACCAAGCTTCAACCTCTCGTCGAGCAAGATGAGACGTTGGGCAATATCTCGATTGAATTCAATATGGTGCCGAACAACGAAGAAGAATTATTGCAAGGCTTGAGCATGCAACAAGCTGATTTAGCGATTGATATCCATTACCCGCAAGTTAACGGCTACATGAAGCAGCCGATGATTGAAGATGAGTTGGTGCTGATAGCTCGAAAGGGGCATCCGAGAATCAATGGCTCTGTGACGCAAGAGCAATATTACAACGAAAAGCATGTTACTTTTAGAATGCGTCGAACCCGTTTATACACGGCAGATTATTTTACCAAGTCGCCACTGAAACAGAGAAAAGTGAGTGCCGAGTGTGACTCGCTGATGACCATGTGTGTGCTGGTATCGGGCTCAGATTGTGTCGGCAGTACATCGCGTGATTTTGCCAATCAATTTTCCGAATCCTTCCAGCTTCAAGTCCTTGATCAGCCGTTTGAAATCTTACCTATGCAGCAATACATGATCTGGCATAAAAGAACCGATTTGAACCCTGCTCATCAGTGGCTGAGAAACAAGATTCAGCAATATATGGCTGATTAACGAGCCGCTCTTGCTGCTCGTTTCTGTTTGGCGCTCTCTATCATCTTAGAAGGCGTCATTCCTGTCACCAACATGGTGCCGGTGATAACCAGAATTGAACCAACAATCGTATTGATGCCAATTGCTTCATCTAAGAATAAGTTACCCCATAGAATACCAAATACCGGAATGATGAAGGTCACGGACAGGGCTGAAGGTGCGCCGAGTTCAGAGACGAGATTGAAGTAAAGTAGATACGCTAACCCAGTACATACCGCGCCTAATAAGACAACCGATGTAGTGATCGTAACGTCGGGTGTTTCTCTCATCGGAATAAAGAATACAAACGGCAAAACCAGCAATACCGCAGCCCACATGCTGCCATGAGCATTGTTGAATGCCTCAACTTTAGGGGCTTGTTTGGTATAGTTTGACGCTATTCCGTAGCTAAAGGCCGCCATCACTGCTGCAAAGATAGGAAGCATAGCCTCACGGCCAATGTTCATCGCATCCCAACCGACTAACACGCCAACTCCTGTTACCCCAATCCCAAGTCCCAATAGAACTTTCGCCTCGAGTGCTGTTTTGGTCCATATTGCACCAATGATTGCCGCCCATATTGGCGCGGTAGAGTTCAAGATGGCGAGTGTCGAGGCGTTAAGTGTCTGCGCGGCATAAGCGAAAAGCAAAAAAGGAAGTGTGGTGTTAAACAGGCCGAGAATGAAGAAGTGTTTTGCGTGATCATGAAAAGAGAGCTTCTTTTTTAAATAGAAAGAAACTAAAAGCAGAGTAAGTGCTGCAAACAGAACTCGCGCTTCAATTAAGACTGCGGGCCCTAATGGATTGGCGGCCATTCTCATGAAAAGAAACGAGCCTCCCCATATAGCCGCAAGTAGTATCAGTTTTAAAAAGCTCACAGTTTGAATCTCAGATTGTGTAAAACCTGACTATGGAGGAAAGATAACTATTACACAAACATAGATGCCAATACTGTGCAGTTATGGACATAAAATCGAGCCCGTTAATCAGGAACAATTTCGATGAATTTCGTTCTGTTTATTGTTCCTTATTTGATGAGTAATCTAGCGTTAGACATCAAACTTAGGCAAACAAAATGAAGATTGAACACATCGCAATTTGGACCAAACAACTCGAAGTACTGAAGCGATTTTATGAAGATTATTTCGGCGCGACATTGAACTCAAAATATCACAACCCAACTAAAGGGTTTTCTTCATACTTCCTCTCGTTTGATACGGGAAGTCGTTTAGAGATTATGGAAATGGACTCTGTCCCTGAATCGAAAGACGACATCTATGACCAGTTCACAGGCTTCATTCACATGGCGATATCATTAGGTTCGGAACAGGCGGTCGATCAACTGACTCAACACTTGGTCGAAGACGGCTATGAGCGCTTAGATGGCCCAAGAAGAACAGGCGATGGCTATTATGAGAGCTGTGTACTCGATCCGGATGGTAATCGTTTGGAACTTACCGTTTAATGTAGAGACTTAATTGAGTTACTCATCTACTAACGGAACTGAGGTATGACAATGATGAAGCTTGCTGTGACTTTCCTTTTTAGTCTTGGGCTTATGGGATGTGCTACCTCAGAACCGGTGTATGAGCAGGAGGCGGACTCAAAGCCTGAACCATCACAACCCATAGGTTACCTCGGTTTTAAAGCTCACCAAGAGTGGGCGATTCAATTCAATGATTGCACGGTCTACGATTTAATCGGTGCACAACCTTACCAGTGGTTTGATCGCACTTCAGCCTCTGTGAGCTGTTATACGTTTAAGCCAAACGATGCCATCGAGCCTTTATCTGTGTATGCCGACGCAAACTTCGACAGCAATAAGCTAGCCCCGATTAACCTATTTCAAGAGCTGCAGGTATCAGAGTCTGGTTGGGGCAAGTTTCCTGCCGTCTATGAGACCAACGGTACCAATTGGCTGAAAGTCAAAGAGGGTTGGATTCACCTCACACTAGCCGATCAGACACTCGTCCAGTTCTACCCTGGCACTCAAGACCAATCCGGCAAATCTCAGCATGATCAGTATTTTGAGCAGCATTGATCGTAATGCTGACTGTTGATTAGTCTGTAGTTCGATCAAAAAAGATCTTTTAACTATTGCTGAAACCGGTTTCAACCTGTATCTTTTCTTTTATTGAAATCGGTTTCAGAGTTGCAATGAGCTCTCTAATCCTGATCTTTTTCACGAATAACTTGTAGCGAGTAATGGTATGAACAACGAATTTCCGAACGATTTTTTATGGGGCGGTGCAGTAGCAGCGCATCAACTAGAAGGCGGCTGGGATGCGAATGGTAAAGGTGTCAGTGTTGTTGATGTATTAACAGCGGGCGCTCATGGTGTACAACGTCGAATCACCGATGGCGTGATTGATGGCGAAAACTATCCTAACCAAGTCGCAGTGGATTTCTACCATCGCTACAAAGAAGACATTAAGTTATTCGCTGAGATGGGCTTTAAGTGTTTCCGTACCAGTATCGCGTGGACGCGTATCTTCCCAAATGGCGATGAAGCTGAACCGTGTGAAGCGGGATTAGCGTTTTACGATGATCTGTTTGACGAGCTGTTGAAATACGACATTCAGCCTGTGGTAACACTGAGCCACTTTGAAATGCCTTACCATCTAGCTAACGAATATGGTGGCTGGATGAACCGTAAAGTGATCGACTTCTTCGTTAAGTACTCAACTACGGTGATGGAGCGTTACCAGCACAAAGTGAAATACTGGATGACGTTTAACGAGATCAACAACCAGATGAACACCTCGGCAGATATTTTCGGTTGGTTATGCTCAGGCGTGAAGTTTCCACAATGCGAAAAGCCGCAAGAGGCGATGTATCAAGCGGTTCACCATCAGTTTGTTGCAAGTGCTTTGGTGGTTAAGAAAGGTCACGAGATCAATCCAGATCTTCAAATCGGCGCAATGTGTGCGATGGTGCCTTTCTATCCTCGTTCTTCTAAACCGGAAGACATTATGGTGGCACAACAAGCGATGCGTGACCGTTACTTCTTCTCAGATGTGATGGTTCGCGGTCATTACCCAAATTACGCTACGCGTGACTGGGCAATCAAAGGCTTCAACATTGAGATGCAGCCTGAAGATGAGCAGATCCTAAAAGAAGGTAAGGCTGATTACTTAGGCTTTAGCTACTACATGTCGAATACCTTGGATTCTTCTTCTCACCAATCTACAGAAGAAGCGATGGACGGCGGTCATGAAAATTCGGTCGATAATCCGTTCATCCAGTCTAGCGATTGGGGCTGGCCAATTGATCCGACGGGTTTGCGTTTCTGTTTAGCGTCTCTGTATGAACGTTATGAAGTGCCATTGTTCATCGTTGAGAACGGTTTTGGCGCGGTTGATACCATTGAAGAAGATGGCAGCATTAATGACGATTACCGCATTGCTTACCTTGGCGACCACATCAAAGAGATGAAAAAAGCCGTTTCGATTGATGGTGTTGATTTGATGGGCTATACCCCTTGGGGCTGTATCGATTTAGTTTCGTTCACCACGGGCGAGATGAAAAAACGCTACGGATTCATTTACGTAGATAAGCACAACGATCAATCTGGCTCACTAGAACGCAAGCGCAAGAAGTCTTTCGAGTGGTATAAAGGTGTGATTGCATCTAACGGTGCCACTATTTAGAATGCATTCCCCAGCGCAGTTATGTGAACTGTGAGCTGTCATTTTGCAATGAATTAGTCGGCCTATGTCGGCTAATTTTTTATAAAGGAAAAGAAGCGAATGGTAACCATGCTTGATGTCGCAAACCGCGCAGGCGTATCTAAATCGACCGTTTCTCGTGTCTTAAATGGCAAGAACATCGTGCGCCCAGATGTGGTGAAAAAGGTATTTGATGCGATTCAAGAAACAGGTTATCGACCGAACTTGTTGGCTCAGCAATTGGCGACCAAGAAGACCAACTTCATCGGCTTTGTTATCACCAATGAGTTGTTCAATGGCCCTTACTTCTCTTCCTTGATGTATCACGCGGCTTCTTATAGCGAAAAGTCGAATCACCAACTGGTGATCACCGATGGCAAACACAGCGCTGAAGACGAAATAAAGGCGATCAACTTCCTGCTGGATATGAAGTGCGCGGGCATCATCCTCTATCCGCAATGCTTAACCGAATGTGAGATTGCAAAGATCATCGACAGCACCGACACTCCGATTCTGGTACTCAACCGTGAAATGCCGTCGAAGTCCAATCATGCTATTACCACCGACCATTATCAGAGTGCTTGTTTGATGGTTGAACACATCATCGAGCAAGGCCATACAGACATTGCAGTGATTCGTGGTAAAGCCGGTTCTTCGACCGATGAGCTGCGTTACCAAGCCTATCAAGATGTGTTAACTAAACATGGTGTTGCATTGGATGAGTCCAACGTTGTTCAAGGTGATTGGACGATGGAGAGCGGTTATCACGCGGCTCAGGCTTTGGCAAAAAGCAGAACCACATTCACTGCTATCTTGTCTGAAAACGATGATATGGCGATTGGTGCGATTAAGGCGTTAACCGAACTTGGGTACTCATTGCCTCAAGATGTTTCGATCGTCGGCTTTGATAACAGCAAAGTGGGGGCGTTTTTAACGCCAAGCTTAACGTCTGTGAGTGTGCCATTAGAGCAAATGACGCAAAAGGCGATCCTGCAAATTGTCGGTGAAACAGAGCAAGCGACCACCATCAATACCACTGGTAGTTTGGTGTTACGTGATTCGATAGCGAAGCTAAATTAGCACTGTTCGAATTTCATATTTTACCTACAAAAAGTGACGAGCTGCGCATCTCTTAAACCAAGCTCAAACACTCCTTATTCACTGTTATTTAGATGTGCGATATTGCGTTTTTGGTCGATGAATTGACCACCATTAGTTAAGTAATGTGAAGCTAGATAAGTAATATGAAAATAGCTAATTGATGTGAGAACAGGTAAGTAACGTGAAAACAGAAAAACAAAAAATGCTAGCAGGTGAACCTTATCAGGCTTGGGATAAAGAGCTTTATGCAGCTCGTATCGAATGTCGCAAGGTGCTTCAAAAACTCAATAACAGTATTCCTGGCACATCTGAATGGGAAGCAGCAACGCAAGAGCTCATTCCGGACTGTGAAAATGCGCATTTAGAACCTCCATTTCGTTGTGACTACGGCTCGAACATCAAGCTAGGCAAGAACTTCTACGCTAACTTTAACTGCGTGATTTTGGATGTGGCTGAAGTGACTATTGGCGACAATGTGCTGCTTGGTCCGAACGTTCAAATCCTGACTGCAGGTCACCCACTCGATGTGAAAGGCCGTGTAGAAGAAGGCGTTGAGTTTGGCACACCGATTAATGTTGGCAACAATGTTTGGCTTGGCGGTGGTGTAATTATCTGCCCCGGTGTCACCATTGGCGAAAACAGCGTGATTGGCGCGGGCAGTGTCGTAACCAAAGACATCCCAGCCAATGTGGTTGCAGTCGGTAATCCATGTAAAGTGCTGAAAGCGATCGATAACGAGTAATAATCAGATTGAATTGATAAAGCCCGAACCTAGGTTCGGGCTTTGTTTTTTCTATTCTTGCTAGATGCTAGATGCTAGATGGAACAGCTTGTTGTGCTTGCTTCTTATCTAACGCACCACTGAATCGAGTCAGAACAAGAGCGATCAAAACGATCACAGCACCTACCCAAGGGGTGTTCATTAATCCAGATTTCGTGACAATCAAACCACCACCCCATGATCCCAATGCAATACCGACGTTGAAGGCTGCAATGTTCAACCCAGAAGCGACATCGACGGCGTCAGGTGTGTATTTCTCAGCCAGTTTCACAACATACACTTGTAGCCCCGGAACGTTCCCGAATGCAAATGCACCCCAAACCAAAATGGTGGCAACGGCTGCGTAAGGGTTTACAGCGGTAAAGTTGAATACCACCAGTACCGCGGCTAAACCAGAGAAGATAACGGTCAGTGCTTTAATCGGGCCCATCTTGTCGGCCATTTTGCCGCCCCAGATGTTACCTACCGCTACTGACACACCGTAAACCAACATGATTAAGCTGATTGAGCTCGAATCAAACCCTGATACGTTTTCCAGTATTGGAGCAAGGAAGGTAAACGCTGTGAATGTTCCGCCATAACCAAGCGCCGTGATGGCGTAAACCAACAGCAAGCGTGGTTGAGTTAGAACCTTTAGTTGTGCCGAAATCTTCGCCGCAGGTGGTTGCTTAAGGTTGCTTGGAACCAAGATAGCGCTACCGATAAGAGCAATAAGGCCAAGTAGAGCAACGATCAAGAAGGTTGCTTGCCAGCCAAAGGTTTGCCCGATATAAGTGCCCAGTGGTACGCCGGTTACCAATGCAACCGTTAAACCTGTAAACATGATCGCAATGGCACTGGCTGCTTTATCTTTTGAAACCAAACCTGTCGCGATGGTTGATCCAATCGAGAAGAACACACCATGGGCAAGGCCAGTCAAAATTCGTGCGGCGATCAGCGTGTTATAACCCGGAGCTTGCCACGCCAATAAGTTACCAATGACAAACAATGCCATCACGGTTAGCAGCACCGCTTTACGATTCCATTTGCCGGTTAATGCCGTTAATACTGGTGCGCCAATAGCAACGCCAAGCGCGTATAAACTGACTAATAGGCCTGCCGATGGCAGAGATACATTCAAATCGCTCGCCATGGTAGGAATCAAGCCTACGATGACAAATTCTGTGGTTCCGATGGCAAAGGCGCTGAGCGTCAATGCAAGTAATGCTAGTGGCATAATCATCTCTCTTACTGTTCTTTGTTAAGTACCGAGCGCGATAAAATGGGGCAGCTTGTGACTGCAATAGGAGCGCTTCGTTTGATGGCGAGGATTATCTAGCAAAATATATTTGTGAAAAATGCCATCATTAACAAATAACCTTTGTGATATTTGCAATAATTGGAGGGTTAGCCGATCATTGGATTAAGCTGATGAGATCGAAAAGACACCGTGATTTGAGCTGTGATGAGCACAAGCGAGATGACATTAAACAAAATGAAGATAGCGAAGGAGCCTCATGTTAACCCGTTCAGATGATTTAGAAATGGTACTCACCGTTGTCGATGCTGGTGGTTTTTCTGCGGCGGCAGAGGCGCTGGATGTGCAGGTCGCCAAGGTGTCTCGCTCGGTGAGTAAGGTTGAGTTACAACTCGGCGTCTCAATATTCAACCGAACAACGAGACGCGTGGAATTGACGGAGGAAGGACGGCAGTTTGTCGATTCAGTCAGGGTGGGATTACAGATGATTCAGAGCGCGGAAGAAGAAATCGTGTCGCGCGGTGAGTTGCCAAAAGGTCGTTTAAGAGTCGATGCCGCCAGTCCATTCGTATTTCACCAACTAGTGCCGTTGGTGCAGTCATTCAAAGAGGCTTACCCAGACATTGAGTTGGAACTCACTTCCAACGAAGGCTTCGTTGATCTTCTCGAAAAGAGAACTGATGTTGCGATTCGAATCGGTAAGTTGTCCGATTCAACACTGCACGCTCGCCCGTTAGGAAAAAGTTTACTCCATATTGTTGCGTCACCTGATTATCTCGCTAAGCGTGGGGTGCCCACCAAACCTGAAGATTTGAGTTCGCATCAAATTGTGGGGTTTGCGGGTAACAAAGTGCTTAACCATTGGCCTTTACCAAACCAAAGTGATGTCGCGCCTACTGTGACAGCCAGTAATGGTGAAACCGTGCGTCAACTAGTCTTAGCTGGAAATGGGATTGCTTGTTTATCGGGGTTTATGGTGCAGGAAGATATGGCTGCGGGTCGCCTAATCCCTATTCTGGAACAAGACAAACTTGCCAACACAGACCGAGAGCGAGTGAATGCGGTTTACTACAAGTCGTCATCGGTCTCTAAACGTATCTCGGCGTTTATTGATTTTATTCAACCCCGTTTGAAGCTCTAACTAAGGCGGCTGACGATATCCGCATAAATGAAAAAGCCCCGCTGACGTGTAGCGGGGCTTTCAAATTGAACTCGATAGCTTGTCAGTGTGCTTTCTAGTAACAGACTACTGAAACTGTACTTAAGCGATCTTAGTCATCTCGTTAAGTGTAAATGACGTAACACTACCTTCGGTTGCTGCCATGTATTCAGCAAGGTGGGTATTACCCATGTGTGTTTGCCAAAGTTCACGCGACGTCCAGTTTTCGTAGAAAGTGAAATGTGCTGGGTTTTCATTGTCTTGGTGAAGGTCGTAGTTGATGCAGCCTTCTTCAGCGCGAGTAATATCAATCAGCTTTAGCAGCTCTGCTTTAACCAATTCAATTTTGTCTTCGTTAGCGACGATGTTTGCGACGATAGTTAGTTGAGTCATGTTGGTACCTATATTATTTTTCACCGAAATGGTGATTTGTCTGTGTTTACAGTGCCACTCTTTGTTCATTGAGCTGCAGTCTGTGTCGATGGATAAATAATAGTGGGAATATTTGAAACGATAAACAGTGCTACATTTGAATTATTGTCAAAAAATAATTGATAATAACTTGGGTATTATGTGCTACTAGGCGTAGGTGAGGAGTATTTAGAAGCCGCCCGCCCACGCATCAAAATCGTCAATGTTGTCGAGCTCTTCTTTAGTTCTTGGGGCTGGGTAATAAGGCAGAGCCAATCTTTGAGTGGAAGGTTGCAGTTCCCAATCGGGTGTAATCTTGAGTCGGGTTAATTCATCGTTGAGGCGCACAAACATATAGTAGCCGTCGGCATGGGTATTGGCGTAACTCGCGATTGTGGCGATATCTCCAGAAGGTAATTTTACGTCTCGACCCAGTGGATAGAGCTGGTGCAATGCGAAACTCACTTTGGGATCTTCAAGTTTGCCTTGCTTAAAGCGTTCTAATCCGATGGCGGTTGAAGTGGTGCGCGGCTTCCACCCTGTGAGGAACAATCCACTCAAGTTATCTTGGAACGGCTTACCCTTTCGATTGCCTTCATTGGTAATGAATTGAACCGTCAATGTATCTCCCGATTCTTGCAGAATATCTAAAAACTGTTCACCAGTGCGATCGACCAAAAGCTTCATAATATCCAGTTACCATCAAGAATGAGAGACAATAAAGGGTACTACTATAGGGAAGGCTTGTGTAGGGACGATAAACGTTATGTAGTGTGAACAATGTTTTCGGTGTTGATCCTTACATGTCCCTTAGATGAACAACAGCTTTAGCGCTTACGTAAGTAATGCGTTTGCACGATCTCATATAAGTAAGTCGACACGCCTGTTAGTGTGAAATCAAGCGGTGAAACTAGATCTCCAAACAATGGTGAAGCATCACCCAGACCGAACAGACTCACCATCGAAATGGTAGAAAACCCGCTAAGTTTATATTGCCTGACACTCACTCAACTTAGGTGATTTGTAGGTCAATTTACTGATCTTCAAATTTATACTGGATAATTACCTATAAATTTCAGGATTTAGCAGTAATAATCAATGAATAGATCGGAATAGCTTGTTCATTGAAAAGCTGTACGGAAAGTTTCTAAAGACGCATCGTGAAAAGGAAGTCAGATACATGCCTGTGCTCCAACGCATCAGTTTAACGTTAATCTTAATCGCCGTTTTAGGTGGGTGTTCTTCACTTCCTGAAGGCATCGATCATCCAACAGAACCGCCAACCTCTCCTGCACCTAGCTCTTTATCGGTTCTAACCAATGAATTTCAGCCTGAAGCTTTAGAGCAAGGCAACACTGCGGTTCGTCTGCAAGAGTCCGGTTGGGATGCTTTGGCACAGCGATTAGCGCTGGTAGAAAGTGCCGAGCACACCATCGACATTCAATACTACATCTGGAACTCTGACGAATCGGGAAGCTATCTCGCTAGCCGTTTATTAGCCGCGGCTGAGCGTGGTGTGAAGGTGCGCGTAATGCTGGATGATATCAACCTCAACGAACGTGAAGGGTTGCTGTCGGCACTGGATGCGCACCCTAATGTCGAGATTCGTATCTTCAATCCAACGCCGACACGTCGTGGTTTCAGTAAATGGCTGAGCTTTGTTGGTGACTTTTCTCGCTTAAATCGCCGCATGCACAATAAATCGTTTACCGTAGATGGTACCTTGTCTGTGGTGGGTGGCCGTAATATCGGTGATGAATACTTTGACCTTTCTGATGAAATCAATTTCCGAGACCGCGATGTATTAGTCATGGGCTCGGTAGTTAACACCATCCAAACCAGTTTTGTTGAATACTGGAACAGCCGTTGGTCTTACCCTGTCGATATGCTGGGTGATGACGAGCAACCTGATCTCTCGAAGATAGATAATATTGTCGTTCCGCATTATCAAAATTACCCGGAATTGCCACTAGATCGTAAGGCTGCTGATAGTTTACTGAAAGAGGTGGTTGGTGAGATGACTTGGGTGAATGCTCGTTTTGTTTACGATCAGCCCGTTCCTGATGATTCAGACAATACCGATGAACCGAAAGCGACCGCGATTCTTCTAGGGAAATTAGCGAGCGAATCGAAACAAGAGATCTTGCTGGAATCCGCTTACCTTGTATTCGATGATGGTCAGCTTGAAGAGTGGCAGGTATTGAACAACAAGGGCGTTGAGATAAAAGCGCTAACTAACTCTATGGCGTCTAATGATCTGGTGACTAATCACTCCGCTTATGCAGGCAGACGTTACGACATGTTGGAGCATGGCATCGACCTGTTTGAGCTAAAACCAGAATCTAAGCTGTGTGAAGCATCGACTCAAGACGTGTCTAAATGTGCGCCTGAGACGGCCTATGGCTTGCACGCTAAATCAGTCGTATTCGACCGCAGCATCGCGAGCATCGGCTCATTTAACTTCAACTTGCGTTCTACCTACTTGAACACGGAATCGGTTTTGATCATCGAGAATAAAGAGATTGCTGAAACATTAGCAGAAACCATTGAGCAAGCAATGAGCGAAGAAAACAGCTGGCGATTAGAGCTTGAAGACGGTGATGTGTATTGGTATTCAGGCGACCAACGTTGGGACAGCGAACCTGACACTGGTCAATGGGAACGAATGCAGTCAGGCTTTTTGCAATTGCTACCGATTGAGAAATATCTGTAAGCTAGCCGCCTCCGGATAAATAAAAATGTCAGCGTATATTACGCTGACATTTTTGTTTGTACTGCTGTTTGTTGCTAGCTCTAATCGCTTAACGGCTTAACGGCTTAACGGCTTAACGCTTGGTCAGCTGCTTGCTGTTTAAGTAAGGCAGGATATGTGGGCGAGATTCACCAGAGAGTTTCTGTGTGATCTGCTGTGACCAACTGCTCTGCTTTTGGTTGCTTGAACGGCTTGCGTAGTAGCTTTGCATCGAATCATCGTAGCTGGCAATTTCATCTAGGCTCAGCGGTTGGTATTGGTTTTCGTGCATTACTACGTGAGCAGGGAGGCGAGGCTTAACCTCTGGTTGTTGTGCCGGGTGACCTAAGCACATCCCGAACAACACGGCGGTGTGCTGTGGCAGTTCTAACAGTTCATCGACTTGTTGTGCGCTGTTACGCAACCCGCCAATGTAAACGCCACCCAAACCTAGAGACTCAGCAGCCAGCATGCAGTTTTGCGCCATGATGCCAGAATCGACCGCGCCAATCAGGGTCAGTTCAGTAAAGTCGGTTTTCACTTCAGGGTTAATTTGAGCGTGGCGTTGATAGTCGATACAGAACACCAAAAACTCAGCCGCGTTCTCCACGTAAGCTTGATTGCCTGCGTATTCAGCTAGCAACTTGCGCTTCTCTGTGTCTGTCACTCTCACGATAGAAACAGCCTGCAGTAAGCTCGATGATGAAGCCGCGAGACCAGCCTGAATAATCACATCAAGTTGTGCTTTTTCAATCGGTTGATTTGTATATTGACGAATGGAGCGGTGCCCCAGAATAGTTTCAATCGTGCTGTTCATAACTCTCAGACAGTCCTTGTGATGATGGCGTAGAGAATCACAATAACGACAATTACCATGAGCGTAAAGAGTGTTTGAGCCTTTCTGGTTGACATATTTCAGCAGCGCCAGCCCAGTTTTTGAGATTCTATTTATAATCGATTAATGCCAGCTGCTATGCCGCTGGCATTTTATTATTGAGTGAAACTTGCTTCGAAATAGGCGTTAAATGCTCAGAACTGTCGGATAAAATAGGGCATACTGGACTGAATATATAAACCAAAGAAAGTAACCACGCGCATGAATCCGATCTGCCTCAACGACCCTTTTTCTCTTCCTAATGGCCAAGTGATCAAAAATCGCCTGTTCAAATCGGCAATGAGTGAACAGCTAGGTGATAAACATCATAACCCTAAGCAAGGTTTAGTCACGCTTTACCAGCGTTGGGCTCAAGGAGGAATTGGCCTATCCATGACGGGCAACGTGATGGTCGATAGAGGTGCGCTTGGTGAACCTAAAAACGTGGTGTTAGATGAGCAAAGTGACTTAAGCGTATTTCGTGAGTGGGCGAAGGCTGGAACACAAAATGGTTCGCAGATATGGATGCAATTGAACCACCCAGGAAAGCAAATCCCTAAATTCTTATGTGATAGCCCGGTTGCGCCTTCGGCTATCTCTTTAGAGCGTGGATTAGAAAAAGGTTTCAATACGCCACGAGCTCTGACTGAGACGGAAATAATCGCAATCATTGATAAATTTTCGCTGAGTGCAAAGCTTGCAAAACAAGCAGGCTTTACTGGCGTGCAGATTCACGGTGCTCATGGTTATCTCGTGAGTCAGTTTTTGTCTTCGAGACACAATCAACGCCAAGACAAATGGGGTGGCTCACTCGAAAACAGACTTCGTTTCGTGCTTGAGGTTTATCGCGCGATTCGAAAAGAGGTCGGTGAAGATTTCCCTGTCGGAATTAAGCTCAACAGCGCCGACTTTATGAAAGGTGGCTTCACTGAAGAAGAGTCGATGCAGGTTGTGCAAACACTGAGTGATAACGGTATCGACCTGATTGAGATCTCCGGCGGCACCTATGAAAGCCCATCAATGATGGGTTCAAAGAGCAAAGCTGAATCAATCAAGTCCAGCACAGTAAAACGTGAAGCGTATTTTATGGATTACATGGTTAAGGCGAGAAAACTCGTGAGTACACCGCTGGTGGTCACGGGTGGTTTTCGAACCGCGCAAGCAATGAATGAAGCATTAAACACCTCGGCGACCGATTTTATTGGTATTGCGCGCACAATGGCGGTTGATCCTGATTTCCCAAACAAGTTAATTGAAAACCCTAGCCACGGCATGCCGCTAACGGTGCCAACCACAGGAAAACCCGCATTAGACAAAGTGGCGATGGTCGGGCTGGTTTGGTATGAACATCAAATGTGGCGCATTGCCTCTGGCAAGAATGCTGACCCTAAACTTAGCGCATTAAGCGTGGTGGTAAAAACAATTCTCAGCGCTGGCTGGCACGCTTTCAAAAAGCGCAGAGTGTAAGCAGTCATGGATTGATAAAGCAGAACTTTGAGGAATTGAAGTTCTGCTTTTTTGTTTGTCTCCTTTTAAGTTCTCGATAAATACATCGCAGAGCACCCTCAGCCAGCTTAGCTGTGGTACTAATCTAATACCAACATGAGCATTGGTTATAGTGTTCATAAGTGGCAAATCAGAGTAGACAAACTAGGATGAATTGAATTAAACCCTACAAATAATTCAACAACATGGTAGTGCTATGAAGAAAATAACCCTTTTGTCAGTTGCGATTTTATCTAGCATCTCTTTCTCATCTTTTGCAAAGGATTGTGATCCCAACTTGCTGCCTTCTTGGAAGGACAGCGAGAGCAAATCCGCTATCGTCGACTTTGTTGGGCAAGCCACTAAAGCTGAGTCTGATACGTTCGTGGCAATTGAAGATCGCATTGCCGTGTTCGATAACGACGGTACGCTTTGGTCGGAAAAGCCTTATTACTTCCAATTAGCCTTTGCACTAGATCGTGTAAAAGAGATGGCGCCTGATCACCCTGAATGGAAAACCGAAGCACCGTTTAAGTTTGTACTCGAAGATGATATTGAGAGCGTTCTGGGCAGCGGTGAAGAAGGGCTATTGAAAATCATCATGGCGACACATTCTGGTATGACTGTTGAGCAATACCAGCAAGACGTTGAGCAATGGCTGACGGTAACAAAAGATAAACGCTTCAACAAAGCCTACACAGACCTTACTTATCAGCCAATGAAAGAGATGCTGACTTACCTGCAAGATCATGACTTTAAGACTTATATTGTGTCGGGTGGCGGTGTTGACTTCATGAGAGTGTGGGCTCCTGATGCTTACAATATCCCGTCAGAACAGATCATCGGTAGCGCACTTAAATACAACTACAGCTACAACGACGGTAATCCGACCGTTACCAAAGATTCGTCCATTTTGACCATTGATGACAAAGCCGGAAAGGTCAGCAATATTCAGCATATTATCGGTAAGAAGCCGATTCTAGCAGTAGGTAACTCAGACGGCGATCAAGCGATGATGCAGTGGGCAACCAGTCAACCAAACTCAATGGCGATGATTGTTCATCACACCGATGCCGAGCGCGAGTGGAAGTATGATCGTGAGTCCCATGTGGGTAAGCTTGATAAAGCACTCGACGAAGCGAACTCCAGAGATGATTGGACGTTAATCGACATGAAATCCGATTGGTGTGAGGTGTATTAACCCACACAAACATTCGGACAAAACAGCAAAGGCTCGGATGGTTCATTCGAGCCTTTTGCTAAATAGCGAAGACTTCGTCTCATTTTCAGCAAGATCGTACTATAAATTTTTAACGCATGACGCTTTAATCGGGATAGTCAGAAATTAAAGGAATAAAAAATGAAAACGATCGGTTTGCTTGGTGGTATGAGTTGGGAATCGACCATGAGCTATTACAAATCCATTAACGAAGGTGTTAAAGCGACGCTGGGAGGGTTGAACTCTGCAAAGATTTGTATGTATAGCGTGAACTTAGATGAGATTGAAAAGTTACAACACCAAGGCCGTTGGGCTGAGACTGCCGATATTTTAGCTGACGCGGCATTATCTGTTGAGAAAGGTGGCGCAGACTTCATCTTAATTTGTACCAATACCATGCATAAAGTCGTGCCTGAAATCGAACAGAAGATCACGGCTCCTATCTTACATATCGCTGATACTACCGCGCAAAAGCTGCTAGAACAGGGCGTAAAGAAAGTCGGGTTACTCGGCACCGCTTTCACGATGGAACAAGATTTCTATAAAGGGCGCCTGACTAACAAATTCGGTATCGATGTGGTGATTCCTGATGAGAGTGACCGAGAGAAAGTCCACAACATCATTTATCAAGAGCTGTGTCGAGGCCAAGTAAAAGAAGAATCTCGAGATGTATACCGTCAAATCATTGAGAAGCTAGGCCAACAAGGTGCAGAAGCCGTTATTCTGGGCTGTACTGAAATCGCCCTCCTGATTCAGCAGCAACACACTGATGTTCCCTTGTTTGATACCACAGCCATTCATGCAGAAGCGGCTGTACGTTTGGCGACGAGTGACTAACTTCTAGTTCTTATTCTTAGTTCCATAGCTGTCCTATTTTCGCTCTTGTACGATTTTCATTCGTTGAAGTGAAAGTTTTTTGTACAAAAGCAGGTCGTTAGTTAAAGAAGCGATGCTTTGTTCATTAACCAAGGCCTTATCGGTAGGTAAGGTTTTAGTTAATGACTGAGGTATCCGCGCTTTTAAGCACTATGCTTTAGTCATGACCGAAAGAGGATTTATTATGAAATGGCTTATCTTATCTGTAACGCTGTTATTCGTGGCAGGATGCCAATCGACGGGGTCTCAAGAAGCACAAGTCGGTGACGACATGAATCGAGTTCATACCCAAGGGTGCAGCAGCTAATCTTCTTTTGTGGAAACACATTTTCAGCTGCTTCGATAACGATTGTTAACTCTACTTGTATATAGATCTACCTTATAAAGCCTTGTGTTCTTACAAGGCTTTCTTCTATGTAAAGCATCTTATTTTTCTTGGTGGATGTTGTAAATTTGTGAATCTGAATTGTCTATATTCTATGCTGTGTACTGGATCTCATTTGTTATTTGACTCCCTTGCTAAGGTTAATAATGAATGCGTAATACCAATCACTTTACTCAACTTAAGAGGTTTCTATGCTAGGTGAAAATCATTCTCTTGTTCACGAATTTCCTGAAATGAAAGATAAAATTGCTGAGCTTGTTAAAACTGACGATGGCTTTGCAGCAGACATGAAGACGTACGACAACCTTGATAAAGAGATTCGTAAGCTTGAGCTGAAAGATTCACCCATTGATGACGGCTCGATGCACCAACTGAAACATGATCGTTCTGTACTGAAAGATGCACTGCATGCACGTTTAACTGGCTAGTGAGCTGGTAATTTTGCTGATTAGCTAAATGGCGAATTGCAGACTTAGACAAAAAAACTCCTTCGGGAGTTTTTTTCGTTTTGGCACAATAAGATCTTCACAATTCAACTGAGTTAATACGTTGTATTGTTATGTGAATGACGCATAATGAGGGTTACTGGTACACGATTTTTAAGATTTTATTGGCAATCTCATGAATATTGAACACCTCAAATTGTTTGTTCGTTTAGCTTCCACACATAACATCAGCATGGCTGGGCAAGAGCTTGGTTTGTCTCCTGCTGTTGCAAGCTCGCACATCAGTAAACTGGAAGACAATTTAGGCGTTCGCTTGGTCCACCGAACCACTCGTAAGGTCTCTTTAACCGAAGAGGGGGAAGCATTCTTACCTCATGCTGAAGAAGTGTTATCGAGCGTGGATGCTGCCAAATCGGCGGTCGGTGTGGGTTGTGATTCTCCAACCGGAACGTTGCGAGTTACCGCATCTGCGTCTTTTGGACGTTTGCATCTTGTTCCTGCCTTACCTGGATTCTTAGAGCGCTACTCTGGGTTAAAAGTCGATCTCAGGCTATCAGATTCGATGGTGGATGTTGTTGAGGGTGGCTTTGATATCGCGATTCGTATCTCGGAGCTGAAAGACTCGACACTGATTGCCCGAAAACTTGCGACAGACAAGCGTATTGTGTGTGCATCGCCTGATTACTTAATCAAATATGGTAAGCCAGCCAAACCTCGAGATCTTAACGATCATCAATGTATTAGCTTAATTGGTTTAGAAAACTGGACCTTCAATACTGAAAGCGGGCCTAAGACGATTAAGGCATCTGGGTCGTTCAGGGCAGATAACGGGGAAGCACTGCGTGACGCAGCCTCAGGTGGTATGGGGATCACGGTGACATCGAATTGGTGTGCCTATGAACAACTGAAAAGCGGTCAGCTGGTTCAAATATTAGAAGATTACCCATTAACATCAGAGCCTGCAATTTGGGCTGTGTACCCAAGCACAAGGTTACTTGCACCAAAGGTGAGAGCCTTCATTGACTACTTCTCTGAATATTATGGTAATCCACCGTATTGGGAACAAAAGTAGAATCAGATAGATTTAACGAAAAAGCCCTACGTGACT
>NZ_JBFRTU010000032.1:0-20553 GCF_041474275.1 Vibrio sp. 10N.222.52.B7
TACTTGATTTTGACCTTATTCTTATTCCGTATGAAAACTGGTCATAAAAAAGCCCGCTACAGTGAGCGGGCTTTTTATAAATCGTACAGTCTAACGCCTAAATGGGTCAGCTGTTTAAGGCTTTAGCCCTGATTCTCGTTTGAGAAATCCTAGCTTAGTCGAAAAGACCTAGGTTTTCTTTTGCGTATGCTTCAAATTCTGTGCAGCCGCCGATGTGGTCTTGGTCGATGAAGATTTGTGGAACTGTATCGACAGGTTTACCAACAGTCTTCTCTAGATCAGCTTTGCTGATACCTTCAGCGTGGATGTCAACGTAACGGTAGTTGAAGTCATCGCGTTTAGCTTTAAGAGTTTCAGCATGCTCTTTTGCACGAACACAGAATGGGCAAGCAGGGCGACCAAAAATAACTACAAACATTTAATTTCTCCTAAATACGGGATGAGGCTCGTTAACTCGATTATGTTAACTATTCTTTAGTGAATGCCACTCAAAATTTCATAAAACTAACTATGCCTCAATGCCATGGGGAAATAAAGATGGAATTACCTCTTAATACAATAGGTTTTGTCTATCAGAGCAAATAATGGTCACAAAAAGGATCCATGCTGATTTCTGATGGGTATTCAGATTGATTACCCTTAATTTAAGAGTGTGAATTACCCCTAAGAATACGACATTAATCCATCTTTAATGCGACAAGTTGCACCTCGTCAAAAAAAGCGCATACAGAACGAGGCATCTTAATACTGATGCACTATATAAAGGCTAAATTCCAATAACCAAGAGTTCGCAGTTTTGTTCGGTCATAGGCGCAGGAGGCACCATGTTTCAATTTATGACATCTACAAAGATCATCTTTGGTGATGGAGCACTTTCCGCTTCATTGTCTCTCTTTAATCAATATGGCTACAGCGTGCTATTGGTTACAGGCAATACATTAGAGCGCACTTCAATTGTTACTGACTATCTTGATGCGCAGAGTATGCGTTATCAGCACATTGCCGTTTCCGGTGAACCTAATATCAAAATGGTTGAAGAGGCGGCTATTTCTGCTCGTCGATTTAAGCCAGATATGGTTGTCGCCATGGGGGGCGGTAGCGCCATCGATATGGGCAAAGCGTTGGCTGCGGTTTTACCTAATCAAGGCAATTTATATGACTATGTTGAAGTGGTCGGGCGTAATGTTCCTCTTAAAACCAAACCACTTCCGTTTATCGCAATTCCAACCACAGCGAGTACCGGCGCCGAGGTCACTAAAAACGCGGTGCTGAAATCAGGCCAAGACCAAGTAAAAATCAGCCTGAGAAGCCCAGACATGCTGGCCGACGTTGCGATTGTCGACCCAACCCTAACTCATGGAACCAATCTATATCTATCTGGGCGAGGTGCGATGGATGCCTTTACTCATCTAATGGAAGCCTACGTGTGTGGTGAACCGAATCCGTTAACCGATATGATTTGTGAAGAAGGGCTGCGTAAGTTGAGTGGTTCTGTGGTTAAAGCGTGTGTTTATGATGAGCCTCAAGCGCGTTCTGATCTTGCTTTCGCTTCTATGCTCGGTGGTATGGCGATAACTAATGCCAAGCTTGGCGCAGCCCATGGTTTAGCCTCCGCACTAGGAGGTAAGATTTCTGCGCCTCATAGTGTGATTACCGCGCGTTTAGCGCCGTTTGTGATGTTGGAGAACATAGCCGTTGCAAAAGAGCAGCAAAGAAGCGACATCCTAGCGCGTTATCAGCGAATCGCTCAGATAGTAACAGGTAACGTAGAAGCAATAGAAGAGGAGGCAATTTCTTGGTTATCGGAAGTGCTTGATACGCTTAAGTTACCCAACTTGTTGGAATTTGGTGTCTGTGAAGCCCAGTTTGATGAGGTGTCTGCCGACGCGCTCAAATCAGTGGCGATTAAAGGAAACCCTTTGCCGCTTAACCAAGAGAGGCTCGTGCATATTTTGAAGCAAGTATGCGAGAAGTGCAGTTGTAGAGAAGGGCATCATGAGGGAGCTTCAATGAATCAAATTGGGCAAGAGCCAGCTGTCGAGTCGAGCTTTACCATTATCAATTCTTATGCGTCCGAAAACAGCGTGGTTGAGAAGGGCAATAGTTGGACTATCTAACGGTCTTAAACTTGTTCGTTGTATAAGTCATTTTATACAGACAAATAAAAACGGAGCTCTAGGCTCCGTTTTTTTAATTCAACTTGTTCTCTGGTCATCTGTTTTCAGTTCATGACTAAGCAGATTAGAACTGAGAGTACTTCTCGTAACGTGAATCACGAAGTGACTCTTTGACGCGCTTTAGGTTCTCTCTGAAACCAGAACCACGACGTAGCGTAAAGCCTGTCGCTAGCACATCAATAACCGTCATCTGAACAACGCGACTTGCCATTGGCATGTAAACGTCAGTGTCTTCTGGAACATCCAGAGAAATAGACAACGAGCTCGCTTTATCCAGTGGAGAATCTTTTGCTGTGATAGCAATAACTGTCGCACCGTTTTCACGCGCTAAGTTTGCAATCTCAACTTGGCTTTTAGTGCGGCCAGTATGAGAGATAAGAACAATAACGTCGTTATCACTGCAGTTAATGCAGCTCATTCGTTGCATCACGATGTCTTCGAAACATGTGATTGGGATATTAAAACGAATAAACTTGTTTTGAGCATCTTTGGCGACAGCAGAAGAGGCACCCAGTCCGAAGAACGAAATGCGTTTTGCTTGAGTCAGCAAGTCAACAGCACGGTTTACTTGCATCGCGTCTAGACTGTTTTTAGCAACGTCTAGACAAGCCATAGTTGATTCGAAAATCTTATGCGTATAAGCATCTGGACCATCATCTTCTTCAACATTACGGTTCACGTAAGGTGTACCGTTTGCCAAGCTTTGAGCTAGGTGAAGTTTGAAGTCAGGGAAGCCCTTTGTGTCTAATCGACGACAGAAGCGGTTAACTGTAGGCTCACTCACGTCAGCCATTTTAGCTAAGGTAGCAATGCTAGAATGAATTGCAGTTTGAGGGGAAGCCATAATTACTTCGGCTACCTTGCGCTCAGACTTGCTGAAATTTTCCAGGTTTTTTTGTATTTTTTCTAATGTATTCATAGTGTTCACAAGGGTATAGAGAACAACTTGCTAGTTAATATCTTTTACCAGGGGGTATGGCTGAAGCAAATATCAGTAAACACAAAGCCGATGTATATTCGGTTTCGTAAATACTGCTGCGTCAAATAGATATCAAGCTAACTAGCACCATAGAGTCAGTATAAACCCAACATACTATTTACTAATACAAAAACAGGGCATGAATGCTTAAGAATATGACAAACCTCAACAAAATTTTAGAAAACTACAGAATTGGAAGAGAGTTTGAGCAAAAAGAATGCAAAATGGGTATGAACTGACAGCTTAGTTACATCAAAAAGAAAGAAATTTTCAATTTGATGCAACTAAAATTGAATGACTATGCGTTGATTTGCGTAACCAGTTTGTTGATTTTGCCCATCAAGTTTGGTGCTAGTTTAGAGATCTCACGCTGTTCTTCAAGCACTGACGAAAGAATGTCATTGCCTGTTAGTGGGTTTGCTAATACCACGCGGAAAACGATGATTGGCTGATGTACCCATGCTTCAGGGTTTAAGCGTGTACGTGACACGAAAGACTTACCTGTTTCACGCTGCTTCTTCTGAATAAACTTAGTCAGCTCATTGAGCAACTCATTCAGTTCGACACGATGTTCAGGCTCAGCTTTAAGCAGTGCCGCTTTGACTGACTCAGGGACATAGCGATAAGTCAGTAGGCAAAGCTCAGGTTCTGAAACCAGCTCGAAGTCGCTCTGATCTTTAATTAGGTCGGCAAAGTAGCGCGCTTTGTTGATGCTTTGGTCGATCAGCAGTTCATAACCTGGGCGGCTAATGATATGCATTGCGGCGTAAACCAGCATTGCCATACCTGAACGAGAACCTTCTAACGTATGGCTGCCTAAATCTTTTGAGCCTTTACGAAGAATGTATTGAGCATGATGTTCAATCGCAGTCATCGCATCTGGCTTCTTAAACAGAACCATACCCGCACCCATAGGGATATAAAGCTGTTTATGCGCATCAATCGTGACTGAATCCGCCAGTTCAATACCATCAAGTAGGTGACGATGATTGTTAGACATCAGAGTCGCACCGCCCCAAGCTGCATCAACGTGGAAATGACAATCGGATTCGGCACACACCTCAGCAATGTCTCTTAGCGGGTCGATATTACCGGTTTCGGTTGTACCAGCCACACCAATGACGGCGAAAGGTTTGATCTTGTTCTGCTTGAGCTGCTCGATCTTGAGTCTTAAATCATCAGTACAAATACGGTTGTCGTTATCTGTTTTAACAGACACTAGACCTTCTTGACCAATACCAAGGACATCCGCGGCTTTTTTCAGAGAGTAGTGGCCACGTTCAGAGACTAAGATGGCAAGGCCTTCGTAGTCGTAGTGCTTCATGGCTTTAAATAGGCCTTCTTTTTCTACACCTTTGAACGAACCTTGCGCTTTTAGTGCGTTGTTACGTGCAACCCAGAGCGCTGTAATGTTCGCGATGGTACCGCCAGAACAAAACGCACCTAAAGAGTGGTTTGCGCTGTGCATCCAACGAGAATAAAACTGGTCACTATCTTGATAAATCAGGCGATGTAACATGCCCAGAACTTGACGTTCTAGGGGAGTGAAAGCTTTTGAGGTCTCGATTTTTACTAGATTCTGATTCAACGCAATCATGATTTTTGAAAGCGGCATCAGGAAGTACGGCAACGCAGAGGTCATATGGCCAATAAAACTTGGCGAAGACGTGTGAACCGAATGAGACACAAGAGAATCGAGGAGATGCTCAGTATGTTCAGAAACAAACTCAGGCTGCTCTGGGATATGAGCATTTGAAAAATCTTTCTCAATTTCACGTAGCGGCTTTTCTTCAGCCACAATATGTTCACGTAAGAATTGATTCAGGTTTCGTGAAAGTTTGTCTTCAATTTGAGTGAGTGTTGAATCTGGGCCTTCAGGTACCGTGAAGATACGTAGAAGACTGTCGAAGCTAACATCTGCTGTTTTTTGTTCCGTAACCATAGCAAGCGAGTTATTTTTCTAATATTGACGCGAGCGGGACAATCTAAACGAAAACGGGAACAATGTCCCGTCTTAATTATGAAATCCAACTTCTCAAAAAAGCATATTAAATGCGGGGTTATTTACACTTAATCGCTTCAAGTTTACTGATCGACTGGTTGTAACGCTGCAGCGCTGAGTCGATTTGCTTAGGGTGACTAAGCAGCTCTGCAAAGGCAGAACGTAGTTCGTAGTTTTGAGCGTGAGGCGTTGATTGGCGGTCATCGAATGTTGTTTTCGCGATTTTACCAAGCTCATCATCACGTGTTGATAGCGTTTTAATGTCGTGTTGCTCAAGTTGCAACCAACCTTCTACAGGTTGCTCTGTTGCCACTTTGCTTGAGTCGTTTACTAAGTAGTAGTGAACCGCAGCACGGTTAAGCTCAAAGTGGTGCTTACGACCTTCTAGGAACCACTCACTCACTTCTGTTAGCTCTGGATATTGCTCAGAGGTTAATGCAGCAAGGTCGGCATACCAATTCAAAGAAGCGTCGATGTACGCATCATATTTTTTTGCTTGGCACTGGTTTGTCTCAGACATTGAATCTGCTGCAAAAGAGAAAGTAGAAGTTGAAGCTAGCAGTAATGCGACGCAAAGGCGTTTCATAGTGGTTCCTTTTGTAAGTTTATTCTTTTTATAACTTTGTCGTTACAGGTTACCGTGATCGTTATTTGTTGAGCAATGACACTTAGTGTCTTTTTATTTCGGTAACTGTATCGGTGTCTTGGGCATTGGTATTCGAGTTGCATTCTAATCTAAAACAAACGCTATTCCTGCGATCTAGTTAGCAAGAGATACAAAGAACAACATCAATATCGGAACAAGCAAACTGAGGATAAAGCCACTGACGATAGCGATAGGCACACATCGAACGCCGCCTGTTGTTTGAATGACCGGTAAGGTGAAGTCCATCGCAGTCGCACCAGCATAACCAATGGAAGTGCATGGGTAGCTGCGAATTAGCACTGGAATCAGTACCAAGGCAACTAACTCTCTTAACAGCTCAAGCATGAAAGAAGCGCCACCATAGACAGGACCAAAGGCGTCACCCATTAAGATACCAGCCAGAGAGTACCAACCAAATCCAGAAGACATTGCCAAGGCTTTGAACAGAGGGATATCTAGGATGTAAGCCGCGATTACACCACCTAACATTGAGGTGATGATAATGGTGATTGCGATAACCATACCGTGCTTGTTGAGTAAGATCTGACGAAGTGTGAGTCCGCTATTACGCAGCTGAATGCCGATAAAGAATAGAAGAACAAACAGAATCCATTCGCTTGCGGTATCAACCCAATCAAGGCCAATAGGCAGCACTAAGCCAGCGATTAGCCCTGAACCTACCACTAAGATGAGTTTTGCAGATTCCATCGCCATAGAAGAGAGGGGAAGCTTCTTCTTGCTACTGTCGGTTTTGAGTGGCAATAACTTATCAATAGCGGGCAGTGCCATTAGGTTACATACGCTTAAGCAGACAAAGAAAGTGACGGTATATAGAAGGATTGTCTGCAGGTTACTGCCTAGGTTATCGAGGGCGGCTAAGCTTAGTCCCATTAACGCCAGAATCACGTAGATCAACCGCGATGTTGAGCGGTTGATAAATTCTAATGTCTGAGCGTTCGAAATTGCAAAAAGATACCCCACGACGAGTGGCGCAAATATAAAGATCATCCCTGTAAACATGCTTTCCCCATTGCATTTACTTCATATTACACTTACTTGTAATTTAACAGTGACTTAGAAGCCGCTAGTATTGATCACGTCGCTTAGCTTTGCATTAAAATCATGCTTGCTCAAGTTGCTTAATTTATAAAGCACCTCTGCACCTGTCACGTTAAGTTCAACTTCGTGATCATCGATGTTCTCATCCTTGTTTCTGAACATCAGCAGGTGGTTAGCGATTCGAGCGATATCTAAGTAAGAGACTTCACGCTGTTCGTGGTTATTGATGGTATTGCTGCACACATCAATAAAGTCGCTGTCGAAGCCCCAACGGTTAAGCACCAATTTACTGGTAGCAGAACATTGGCCTTGGAAGATTTGTAGAGCGATGTCGTGATCTAGGTAATTGCCATTTTCGAGGTAGAGGTGGTATTCGCTAACCAAACAGAACAAACCAATATCAGCCAGTAATCCAACAAGCAGCGATTTTTCATGCTCAAGGTAACGGTATTCAGTAGGGGAGAGCTCTTTGAAGCTGTTGGTAACAAGCACCATAGTAGCGCCCAGCTCTTTTGATACAGAAGCGCTCTGAACCAATACCTTATTACATTCTTTACTGAGGTTGACTGAGTGTTTGAGTTGCTCAATAGCCTGAGCCGTCACGATGTCACGTACTCTTAATATGCCAAGGCGCGACACCGCCGTCATAATATCAACACAAGTAATATTACGTCGGTTAAAGACGACAGAGTTAGCCACACGAATGACAATAGCAGCGAGGCCTGGGTCTTCGAGTAAGCACTCGGCAACGTCAGCAATCCCAGTTGATTCAAGGGTACAAAGCGATTGAATCTTCAGTACAACGTTAGGGATAGGAGGAAGTGTTATTTTTCCCGCTGAGATAGAATGTCCAACAAGTTGGGCAAACTCTGATTCTAGACCCTTTAAGAGAAGAGTCTTATTTTGAGGTAGCCAGAAAAACGATAAATGATTCATATAAAAAGTAAAAACAGGTCTGTCCTGCCATTTTACAAGCCACGATGCTGCGAGGCAATACTCACCCGTCTACATAACCTTTAATAATTTGAACCGGTGTATCACTAGGTGTCCAAATTCAAGCATGGTTTGATAGTTTACTGTGAAGTCAATCATGAAAAACCGGAATACTCAATTGATTGATGTGAACTAAGTCCAGACTTATTTTTCTTTTCGAAGTATGATTTATTTAAAGGTGAAAAAAGAAACCATAATATTCACCTATAGAATAACAAAATAGATTTAAAATTTTCGCATAACAAGCTGCTTGTCTGGTGATCAACCTAATCGGGGTAATTTGATTAAGGATCAACGGATATGACCGAGACAGCATTTATTAATTACGTGAATCAATTTGGTGAGCATCAAAAACGTTCTATGTTCGGAGGTATTGGCCTCTTTCAAAATGACGCTATGTTCGCTTTATTGAGTGAAGGTTGTTTATTCATTAGAGGTGGAAAATCATTAGATAAAAAACTGACCGATCTTGATTGTGAAAAGTATCGTCATGTAAAGAAGCAGACAACAGCAACCGTAAACTATTACGACATTACGGATCTGTTTACCTGTGAACATCCTGAATTGGATAGTATTATTCGTACTTCAATCGATAATTCAATTCAGCAGCGTAGCTTCAAGAAGTCATCAGCTAGCCGTAGATTAAGAGATCTACCAAACATGCAGCTTACGTTAGAGCGCATGGTTAAAAAGGCGGGGGTGGATGATGTTTCAATGTTTATGAAGTTGGGCGCACCTGAAGTGTTTAATAAGGTTCGCGAAGCGTACGGAAACGATGTTGACCTAAAACTACTTTGGAAATTTGCGGGTGCAATTGATGGTATTCACTGGAAACTATTACAAGAGCCACGCAAGCAGCAATTACTGAAGAGCTGCCACTAAAGAAGTTTGCCTTATATGCTTAAGATTACTGTCAATAAAAAAAACCGAGGAATGTCCTCGGTTTTTTTGTTTCTGTCTTAGTCGGATTTCTTAAAAGACTAAGTATCAAAAGGCTAAGTGCTCGTTAAGAGCTAGCTTGGCTTTAAGTATTAGTACTTGAAGCGAGCAGTGAACATAAGTTGGTCACCGTAGAAGTCGTTAATACGAGCTTCAGCACCTAAAGAGAAAAGCTCTGTAGAGTGGAAACGCGCGTAAACAGAACCTGTCCAATCATCGTTGTCATCGATAGAAACGTAACCACCTTTACCACCAACTTCTAGTTGTGGACCAAGCCATTGGCGAACACCAATGTTGATTTCCATACCGATATCAGTAGAGCTTGAGTTCTCAGGTTGAACGATACGAGCTAGCATTTCACCTGTTAGGTCTGCCCAGTTGTTTAATGGAGCGTGGAAACCAAGACCTACAGCTGAGTCGTAATCGCTTTCAAATTCTGAATCGATACGTGCTATAGCGTGAGCGTTCGGGTGAATTGACTTACTGAACGCACCACCAAATGTTACTGGGCTAGCACCGATACGTGCTTCAAAGTAATCATAGTTAAAGTTGCTCATTACCTGTGGTTGTTCATCAACAGCTAGTGCTTGACCAGAAGCCAATAGCATAGCGGTAGTAAGTAGAATTTTGCGCATAACGACCGTAAACCTATATTAGTGTTAATTCCTTTGGTTTGAGACAAATCGGCAAACCATAAACATTGAGACAGTTTAATCTAACTCACGGAAAAGTAATCCTTTAAAATGTAAAACCTTACTCATTTAGTTAAAAAACAAGCAAATTAAGGATCAGTATGTAACGGAGATCTCATGTTTAGGGCGAATGAGAAAAATAGACGAGCGAATTATCCAAAATTTGTATACATTCGGAAGGTTTTTATATCGGATGACGCTATTCTCAGTATCCATTAACCAATCAGTGCTATTCACCAAAACTGGTGCGTTTATCCGCCATTGAAGTCAGTATGCGCTCGGTATCTAAGATGGAAGTCCAGTTTAGCAATTGCTTGTCGTTGGCAATGACATAGTCAGTCAATTGTTGAGTAATCGTGTCTCTCAGTTGATCGCCTTGCCAAGGTTTTGAAATATAGAAATCAAGTGCAGCGTTGTTAATGGCCGTGACGGTATCTTCCAGCCCAGCTTGCCCTGTGAGCAGCAGCTTACGTGTTGGTTTCGTCGCGTCGTGTTGGTTGAGTTCGATCAGAAAATCAATGCCGGTTTCTTCTGGCATGATGTGGTCGCATAAGATTAACGCGAGCTTAATACCATCTTGTCCCATTTCTTTGATGACTTGCTTGGCTTCATCGACCGACTCAGCACCTTCAACCAGAAAGTTCTCTTCAAATATCGCCAAGTCCTGAAGGACACTATTGAGAACTTCAGGTTCATCATCGACACATAAAATTAGGTACTTATTCATGAGGTGCTCCTTCTTGTTTGAATGGAAGCCACACTTGCATGTTTGTATGGCTGCCTACCTCTGACTCCACCAAAATAAACCCTTGATGAGCCGAAACGATTTGTTGAGAAATGGATAACCCAATCCCTAAACCAAAGTTGCCTTCTTTTTTAGTCGTGAAATTTGGGTTGAAAATGGTGTTGATGTCTTCTTTGGCAATGCCGTGGCCAGTATCGGAGATTTGCACCACAAGAAACGCGTCGTCGCCTTTTGTCTGTTGAGAAGTGGTGATGGTCACTTTTCCTCGTTCAGATAGGGCATCGAGCGCATTGGAGATAAGGTTGGTCCACACTTGTTGCAGCGAGAGCGACTGGCACAATAAAGGCGGTAAGTCGGTATCGTAATGCTTTTCGAGTTGGTGGTGTTTAAGCCTGTTTTCGAAGATCACTAAGGTATCTTCAAGCCCTTCGTGGATATCTGTGTAGTGGCGAACTTCTTCATCTTCTCTAGCATAGCTTTTTAAGCTTTTGACCATATCGGCAATACGCTTGCTGCACACTTGAATTGAGCGGATAGAGTTTCCAACATAATGGTAATGCTCTAAGTCATTGAGCAGCTCTTTGCCTGCGACAGGGGACGCCTTTAATGTGTTTAGAACCGTAGAGTCTTGGCTTAGGTTTAGTCTCACGGCTTTTTTTGCTAAAGCACGGTCATTAATCGTCGACGTAAGATGCTTTACGAGCTGTCTTTCTTGGGCTGTTGATAGTGGCTTAGCTAACTTTGAATGTGCCAGTACGTCAGTCCCTTTATTGGACTCTGGAACGGATAGGTTTGCCAATATTTGGTCGAGATGGTCTGACAGAGTTTCGATGCTTCTTAATATGGCAGCAATCGGGTTATTCAGCTCATGTGCGACTCCCGCGACTAGCTGCCCGAGCATCGCCATTTTCTCTTTCTCGATCAGTTGTTGATGTGCAGACTCTAATGATTCTAGTGTCTGCTGCAGTTTGATCTTATTGGTGATGCTGCGTTGCAAACGTCGATTAAAATGACGGAGCAATAGATTGGTAAATAAAGGCAGCAGGGTATTGTTTGAATGCATCACCTGAGCAAAGCTATCTTTATCCAGTTTGATAACGCGAGTCTGCGTTAGGGTGATCGCCGTAGAAAACGAAGGCTCGCCTGTTACAAATGACATCCCGCCAACAATGTTCCCTTTGGAGTGACGTACCACTTCCCGCTGTTGCCCAAGTTCATCTTTCTTATAAAGAGCTGCTTCACCCTCAATGATCAGCCATAAAAAGCGATTGTCTTCGCCTTCCACAGTGAGTAGATGCTCAGGGGAATAGTCACGAATGGCCTTAGTTTTGTCATCTTTTGAAAACACATCTTGTAAGGCACTGACGACACGTTCTGCAAGGGCATTATCCGAAAGCTGGTGGTAATCGTGAATGAAACCCGATTGGAAAGAGTGAATCTTTTGCTCAATGTGCGCTCTGAGTAAGCGTTGTTGATCCAATGCATCGCTGTAAGAGAGCAGGTTTTCTGAGTCGTATTGGATAACAAAAGAGGTCAGCTCTTTTTGCGCTGATTTGAACAGAACCTGATCTTGAACCGGTTTGGTTAAACAGTGGTTGAGCCTACCTTCATTCACAGCGGTTAAAATGGATTGAATGTCTGACGAAGCGCTGACTAATATCGTTCTTGCGGTATTACTATGGGGCAGCTGTTGAAGTTCAATCAGGAATTGCACGCCATTAAATTCAGAATGATGATGAGTGATCACCAAGGCAACGGTTTGGTTGTGATCATGAATATCTTCTAATGCGTGATGTGCGTCTTCTATGTTCTCGGCAGTATAAATATCGAATACAGAAGCCAACGGAGCCAGCTCCGAACGTATTCTTTCAATGCTAACCGGATTATTGTCCAAACAGATAACAGCGTATTGATTCACAGCTCAACCTTAATAGTAGCGACGTCTTTAGCCTAGCAAGAACCGCCGAATAAGGATGAGAGCTAGCCGTTAATTTATTGAGGCAATCGAAGTATCGAGCAATAGACTGATTTAACTCAATGTTTCTTGTTTGCTACTGATGGGTTAGACTAAAAAAAATAGACACGTGTAGAAAGAGAACTCATGGAACAGTTAAGAAAAATTGGTGCTATTGGCGGAGCAATCTCACTGGCACTTTGTTGGCCGCTAGCGGTTGGGCAAATTGGACAAAATGCGATTACCGATGGCGTTGCAAAGCTTAACAATTCAAGCATTCAAGCTGAGATCGTGGAATACGATAGAGGTTACTTGTCTTCCAACGTAACCACTCGTTTAACTGTGACGGATGAAAACCTGAAAGAGCAACTTGCGATTGATGGGTTGCCGAGTGAGTTTGTCATAAATAGTGCGGTTAGCCATGGTTTGGTGAGTCTAAATGCACTGTCGACGTTTGAGAATACCGATATTCTGCCTTTAACTCTGACCACTAGTACTGAGCTAAACGGCAACACTGACTTTAACTTTGAGTTAAGCCAGTTCAATCACCAAGGTTCTGATGAGAATGGGACTTCGGTCTCGATCACTAAATCGAATCTTTCTGGCCATGCGACTGTTTTAGGCCAAGTTGATTACGAGCTTTCAATCCCTTCAGTTCAAATTGATTTTGAAACCGGTGAAGAGGTAACGCTGTCTAATCTGAAAGGTGTGGGTTCAGGCCAACAAGCGAAAGGCTACTGGTTAGGTACTCAGAATTTTACTATCGATAGCTTCTTGGTTTCAGATTCTGCAATGCAGCCTTTCATGACCATTGAAAATTCTAAGTACGATTTTGAATCACATCTAGATGAAGCAACTAAGCGTCTGCGCAGCAACCTCAAGCTGGATATCGCAAACATCGAGACCAGTGAAGGCCAGTTGAACAACCTAAACGTCGATTTTGAAATGTCGAAGTTGGATAGCGAGTCGTTTGAGAAGATCTTTGAGATTTACCAATCTAATCCTGTGATGACGCAAGAAGACGTTGCAGAGATCATTCCATTTATCGATATCCTGTTTGCTAAAGGTTTCGACCTTTCAATGAACAACATGTCGTTAGAGTTAGGTAAGGGACAGTTCGAATCTAAGTGGTTGGTGAGCGTGCCGGAAGGGACCGAAAACATCAGCAGCAACCCTTCGATGATCATGCCTGCATTAACGGGCAGCGTTCACTCTAGCTTCTCAAATGAACTTGTTGAAGAGTATCCATTCATCCGTGAAGGTATCGATGAATTGCTTGTGATGGAAATGATCAAGGAAACAGACAGTGGTTATGAAATCAGCGCTGACTTAGAAAATGGAAACCTAGTGTTCGAAAATGGACAAGAAATTCCATTAATCGCTCTACTTATGCCGGTTTTTGTTCAATAAACAGAGCAGGCGTGAATACTGATAGGGTGATTTAGCAGGTTAAGCTTAAACATTTTATACCGTACAAAACAAAAGAGGTCTTAAGACCTCTTTTGTTGTTTTTATGTTGGGTAAAACATGGTATTACTTGCATAGTTATTATTTAGCAGGAGCAATCATCCCCATGGAACTTACATTAGATAACGTATTCAACTTCAGTGCTGGCCCAGCTGCACTGCCTAAACCGGTAATGAAACAAGCGCAAGCGGACTTTATTGATTGGAATGGTTTAGGGACTTCCGTGATGGAAATCAGCCATCGCAGCAAGGAATTTATTCAAGTTGCTGACGAGTCCGAACAGGACCTACGTGATCTTCTGAACATCCCAGACAACTACAAAGTTCTTTTCTGTCAGGGGGGCGCTCGTGCTCAATTCGCTGCTGTTCCTCTAAACCTTTTAGGTGATGCGACGAAAGCGACTTACATTGATGCGGGTTACTGGGCAGAAAGTGCAGTGACTGAAGCGAGCAAATATTGCGAAATCGATGTATTCAACGCGAAGACGTCAATTGATGGTAAAGCAGCGGTTGTTCCAGCTAAAGATTGGAAAATTGACCCGGAAGCTGCGTATGTACATTTCTGTCCGAATGAAACCATCGATGGTATTGAAATCAGCGAGCTTCCTCAAACGGATAAGCCAATCGTAGCGGATATGTCATCTAACATTCTGTCTCGTAAGATTGATGTGTCTCAGTACGGTGTTATCTACGCGGGCGCGCAAAAGAATATCGGCCCTGCGGGTATCTGCATTGCAATCGTACGTGATGATCTACTCGAACTCGCAAACGACGTGTTGCCGAGTATTCTGAACTACAAAGTACTTGCTGAAAAAGACTCAATGTTCAACACACCACCAACGTACGCTTGGTACCTATCAGGCCTTGTGTTCAAGTGGCTGAAAGCTCAAGGTGGCGTTGAAGCGATGGAGTTGGTGAACAAAAAGAAAGCAGCGCTGCTTTACGATGCAATCGATAGCTCAGCTTTCTACAAAAACGATGTTCACACTGCAAACCGTTCTAGAATGAACGTGCCGTTCCAACTGGCGAAACCTGAGTTAGATGGCAAGTTCCTAGAATTGGCTGATGCTGCAGGTCTGAAATCACTGAAAGGGCATAGAGCAGTAGGTGGAATGAGAGCTTCACTTTACAACGCAATGTCTCTGGAAGGCGTTCAAGCGCTGGTTAGCTTCATGAAAGATTTCGAAGAGAAATACGCTTAATCGATGATAGGGCTTTGACTGATAAATTGCTTATTTGATTTTTATTGTGTCGAATGCACCGAACGAGATAGATGCCGCTTTTGCGGCATTTTTTTTGTCGTTAATAATAAAGGGTATGGTATGTTGATTTATTGTAAGAACAGTCATCCAGAGATATGACGGATGTATCAGAATGAGCAGACCTTTCTCTTAAAGCGAGAGTATCAACTGTTATTTAGGCACTTTTTACTATATAACGTGTCGCCCAAAGCTAGGTCTCTAATCATGAGCAGTGAGCGATAAGCCGTATCGCCCGGTTTATTGATGGGCGATTAAAATCCAACGTCTAATTTTTACCACAAGGAACCAAGTGTGAGGTTATTGAGTCTATTTGCGATGCTATTTCCGGCCGTTGCTTGTTCATCCACACTTGAAATATGGGCTGGTATTAATTATGAAACGGCCGATTATGTAAAAGAACATATCGAAGCGATGACTGATCATCGTGTAGAAATTCGTTCGTTTGACGTCAACAGTATTCGTTCTGAACTGCTTGTTGCTGATCCTAGAGACAATACCTTTCCCGACGCCATCTGGGTTCCTTCTGACTTCTTAGGTCTAACTGAATATATCGATTTAGCGACGCTTCCTGATGCTTGGGTCGATACCCAACGCTATGAGAAAAAAGCGCTCGATGCAGTGGTCATCAACGGTGAGCTTAAGGCGTTACCGGTTGGTATTGGAAACCAAGTCGTTCTGTATTCGAGCATGCCTCAAGCGCAAGTCGTGACATGGGAGAGCCTAATTGAACGCTCTGCTCAGTCCGATCAAGTGAGCGTGCTTTTTCCCAATCCAAACATGTACTTCTATCTAGCTTTCTATCAGCTTTTTTCTGAAGACTTATTATCGTCGAAGAATGTTAATGGTGAAGGGTTAGTTGCTATCTTTGATTTCATCGACATGTTGCAGCAGAAAAAAGTCATCGAATCATCGTGCAGCGATATTTGCGCGAGGCAGAGGCTCATCAATGGGGAAGTCGAGTTTTTGATTGACGGTGATTGGGCGTTCAGCGAACTCGATGCCGCCTTTGGTCGAGATTTGTACATCAATTCGTTGCCGACCTATCGTGGTGAAAGTATGTCTTCATTTAGTGGCGCAAAGGTTTTTGCTGTCACGGAAAAAGGCATGCAAAACCCAGATAAGAAATTGGCTTTGAAAGAAGTCGTTCAATACCTGCAATCAAACAGTTTCACCTATTTAGCTCACTCGAGTGCCATGGTTTCGCCGTTTTATGAGGTTAATCAACGCCGTGTTGAGGAAGGTAACCAGACATTTTCAAATATGTACGATGAGTTTCAAGCATCGCAAATGATGTCGAGTGACTACAAGATGGCGATCGTTTGGGAGGCATCGGCTCGGGCGTATCAGCGTTACAAGTCAGGGATGCCAAAGAGTGAACTGCATAAGTTTTACAATGATTTTGTTCAATATTACTCGGCGAATATGAGGGTAAGAGATTGAAGTTATCATTAAAATACACCATGGGCTTGGTGTTGCTGGCTTGCTCAATGCTCCCTGTCTATCTAGCGGGGCAGTTGATTCTCAATAAACAAAACCAAAGTTCTTTAGAGCAAAAAGAAACCAAGCTGGACAACTCTACGACCGGTATTCGTCAAACCGTACAAGAGCAAATTAAGCTGACTGCGAGCCTAACCCAATGGTATTCGCAAGACCGTTCACTGATTAAAGCGGGTGGTAATATCTTTTTCTCGAGTGTGGTTTGGGACAAGATGGATAGCTTCAATGCGCTAGCGGAGAGTGTGTCCGCGACTTATATTCTGGACCAAAACTGGAAGCCCATTTATGACAGCAAAGGCAGCTTGTACCACTTTGAGCAGAGCCAGTTATTAGAAAGCTTGAAGCGTCCTCAATCGGTTTATGGGCAAGGGAAATTGTTCCACACCGAGTTTACCGAAACTGAAGTGGCGGACAATGCCACTGCCGGTATCGCTTTTGTCGCGCCGATTTTACCTTATCGTTTGATTGAAGGTTCTACATACACGCCGCAGGGTTATCTTGTGGTTCTTATGGGGTATGACAGACTTAAGACTAAAGTGACGCCTTTCTTATATCAAAATGAGTCGGTTGAGTTTAACTATGTTGATTCAACGGATGATCAATCTTCTAAACAAAGTGCGAACACTATCTCTATCGACAGCACATTCTTTACCGACAAATTGGTACTGAACGTCAAACATCATATTTCCGACAGTGCGCGTTTATTAGAGATGCAACAAGCTCAGGTGGTCTTTGTCAGAATATTGGTGGCGACGCTTGCTATCGCGATTGTGTTTGCTCTGTTCCTAAGCCGCTGGTTCTCAGGGCAGTTAAACCTATTGGCTGAATCTGTTACGTCGTATTCGCATAACCAGTCACCGACTCATAGTGTGGATGAGCATCGTTTTACAGAGTTCGTTACGCTGAGTCGTTTATTGGAAACCTTGTGGGGTCGCATACAATACCAAGTCCGTGAGCTTACCGAAAGCAACGATAAACTCGAAAGATTTAATGTTCAGCTAGAGGACTTAGTCGAAGAGAAAACCAGTAAGTTAACGTATTCGCTCGCGCGTGAAGAATCCCAGAAGCATCGTATTTTGAAGATCGTGCAGTTTGCATCATCGAGACAGGCGGCTGAATATCGGCTGATTCCTCAAATGATCGATCAAGAGTTGAAGACATTACTTGCTCAACATTCGATCCAGTTTCATTTTAACCGTACTGGCGAGGCTGACTTGAGACTCTGTGACTCACAGGGGACAGCAATCGGGTATTTTTGTTCAAGTTCATTTGATCTACTTAGTGAAGAAGATCTTCTGATTTTTGACATGTACCAAAAACAGTTAGCAGGTTGGCTAGAGCTCGAAAATATTACACGGATTAACATGCCGACTGGCTGTTTGAATCGTAAAGCTTTTAATGAAGATCTCGAATTCAGTAAACGCAGCATTAACGACAATCAAAATCAGATTTCTTTGATCATTATTGATATCAATGGCTTGAAAACGACCAATGATGTTCATGGGCATGAAGTCGGGGATGAGCTGATACAACGCTGCATAGACGTAATCAGCCACGAATTGACACCTGCCAGTAATCTATATCGTTTGGGTGGAGATGAATTTGCGGTGCTTACCTTAACGTCTGGTGAGTCGAGTTCGCTCAATGTCGCAAAGATGACTGAGCAGTTGTACATTGCTCAGGAGCAACAGGCAATCGAGACCAAAGCGGGTATCTCTATTCCTGTCAGATTCTCGATTGGTACAGCCTCTAGTGATTCAACAGACGTTGAGCAATTGTTCTCAGTCGCTGATGAGAATATGTATCAGCAAAAGCGTCGTTATTACCAAACGTTGTCTGTGGTTGGGAAGTAATAATGCCAATCGCGCTGACAAATAGCGATCACGATTTTCGACGTCCATTAGAGCGGAACTGCTGCGGTGTGACGTTATAATATGTTTAAACGCTTATGGGAAATGCGCTTAGTCGGGCCAACCGTTGCTTAAACACAGACGATAAAAATGAAAAAGCCCACCAATGGAAGTTGATGGGCTTTGTGTTTGTATTTAGCTTACGTAACTCAGCTAGAGCCAGAAACTCTTCAGAGGCATCTCAGAGTCAAAGTGATGAGCAATTTGCGCTTGGAGTAGCTCAGCGGTCGCAATAGCGTCAGTTAATGCATGATGCGGCGTGTAGTCGGGCAGATGGTATCGACGACGACTCTGACCCAGTCTCACTGAAGCTGGCTTCTTACCTTTCAGCTTGTTCCACAAGCCGCCAGCCAGTTTATTTTGGATCTGAGATTCAATCTCCAGCGTGTCGAGGACTGGGAACTCAATGCCTTCACCGAGTCGCACTTTCAATGCATTGTCCAAAAAGTCACGTTCGATACGACGATAGTGAACCACAGGGATATGTCCCGCCATTGATTCTAAGATCTCGCCCAACACTTCGCTAAGGTCTGGCGCATCAATGATGTCATTGTGAGTGATGCCATGAATCACGACAGACTCTTCTTCAAGTTTCTGTTTTGGTCTTAGAGTCCAGTGTTTGGCTTGTCGCAAGTAGATGCGATTGAGCGTAAATGGCACTAAACCAATGGTAATGATGCCGTCTTTGTTTGGGTTTAACCCCGTTGTCTCAAAGTCGACAGCCAAAAACATCACTTCTGAAAGTGGCGTATCAGGCGCAGGAAGAGGCTGGCTATAAAAGTGCTTTAAGCGCTCGTCTCTCGCTCGTTCAAGCTTCTGAACAAACTTAAATGGCCAATCGACCGCAGGTGATCTGAATAGTTTGTTCATAGGCCCTACTTAAACTTGTTGCTGGCTTGATAACGGAACTTAAGGAAGTTTTGCGCATTACTTAATATTTGGAATGCATCCTTTAGGTTACGTCGTTCGAAGTCAGACAGGTTCTCTGGCTCGATGTTGTTATCAGGCTCGATGTTGTTGTCGACATCGTGTGCTTGGTGGCGAATACGAACCAGAGAGATAAACTCCATCGCATCTTTCAAATCTTGAGCTCGGCCTTTTGGCAGAATACCGGCGTCAATAATGTCATCTAAGCGTTCGAACGAGTTCTTAGAGCGAGACGCTACCGCGAGCGAGTGAACACGAATCAAATCGGCGAGTGGCGCAGTACCACGACGCTTAAGGTTGATAGAGTTGTTGTGACGGCCATCTTTCTCCATCACGAAATCTTTGAAGAAGCCGAGCGGAGGTGTACGGTTGAGTGCGTTACGTGCAAGGCACGCCAAGAAGCGATTGTTCTTACGTGCGCGTCGAACAATAAAGCTGTTCAATTGCTCGGCCCATTTCAGACGACCATAAACGCCATCTAAGTCGAAGAAGATTGAAGCATTTAACAGTGCTTTCGGGTTTGGATCATCAATCCAATCGGCAAAGCACTCTTCCCATTGGCGACGAGTCATACGCCACGTTGGGTTAGTCGCCATGATGTCGCCAGTACAGTACACATAGCCACACTGATCTAAGCCATCACAAATGAAGGTCGACAGCTCCTCAAAGTATTTACCGTGCTTTTTCTCGTCGTAGGTATCATCAAGAATAATTGCGTTATCTTGGTCAGTAACCAGCAGTTGTTCATCACGCCCCATTGAGCCGAGTGCGAGGAAACAGTAAGGAATAGGCGCCTTGCCCAATTTCTCTTCGCCCAGTTCGATAATTCGCTGCTTAAAGCTACGACCAATTACCGACATTGCAGTACCCACCATGTGGGCATTGGCATCTTCGTTAACCAAGCGCACAAAGCTGTCTTTCACTTGCTCGGAAAGCACCTTCAGATCTTCGATACTTTGTTGCTGGAAGATACTACTTACCAATAACAGCGAGTTTTGAGACTCATAACGAACAATATCGGTCGCTTCGATAATACCAATCGGCTTCTTATCTTTAAGCACTGGTAAATGATGCACGTTATAGCGAAGCATGGTCATCATAGCTTCGTATACGTAAGCATTGTGATCGAGAGAGATAACCTCAGGTGTCATTACGCTAGAGACTTCATCCGATGGGTCAAGCCCTTCAGCTAAAACGCGAGTACATAAATCTCGGTCGGTGATGATGCCAATCACGGGTGTTGAGTCATCTTCATCATCTTCAACGATTTCTGGATCAATGATCAGCAAAGAGGAAACATTATCT
>NZ_JBFRTU010000032.1:21212-115631 GCF_041474275.1 Vibrio sp. 10N.222.52.B7
GAGGAAACATTATCTTGTGCCATCATGGTCGCGGCTTGCTGAATCGTGCGCGTTTTTTCGATCATTGGCGCTTCGCTGGTCAGCAGCGTTTTAACCTTGGATGTTGTTAGGTCGTTAGCGTCGTTGCTGTCGGAGTTGGCTTGGCGCAGTCGCGCGTTATCTTCTACTTCTACGAAGTCGGCAAAGGAGTCGTAGTTGTCGTAGAGCTCTTGGAAGATAGGTTCAGGAATGCAGTAGAGTAGGGTGTCTTCAGTCGCTTTAACCGGGAAACGAACCTTGTTGTTGGTCAGTAGACCCATTTGCCCGAACAAGTGGCCTTCATCAAGGCGGTTATAGAGTTCGCCTTTACGACGGTAGACTTCGACTTCGCCACTTCGAACGATGTATAAGTCATGAATTTGATCACCAAAGTGAATGATAGGGGTATCTTGGCGGTAATAAGAAATTTCCACGCTACTGGTCACTTTCGCCAACATCTCCTCAGGGAGTTCTGTGAAAGGGGGGTATTGTGCCAGAAAGTTTTGAATCTCTAATAACTCAGCATCCATAATGATCATCCATTGGTTTGTATGATTTCATGGTACAACATTTGATAATATTTTGCCGTCACAAATCAATCTGTGAGCTAAAACCTTTTTAAAGTCTTATGGATAGACTAACCTTTCAATTAATGGAGTGACAGTTTAAGGATGATAGGAATGTCGAAGTGGAAGCTTAGTTTTGTATCTGCGGTTTTTATGTTTTCTCCAAGTTTGTGGGCGGACACTAACGCGGTGGATATTTTAGATTACGACCATATTTATGCCACGGCGCATTCGGGCAGTTTAAATGAAGATGCAGGCAGTAATAATAACGCCTCGTCGTATGGATTAGGCGTCAGTTACGCGATGACGGATGATTGGTTGTTGCTGGGAGACTACAGCGCACGCTTTATTCACCCTGATGACACCACAACTCGAATTGATACGCTGATGCCAGGTGTTGGTTACCGTTACAGCATTAAGAAAGATTTAGATATAGTGGCTTACTACCTGCTTGGTATCACAAAAGGTAAGGTTGAAGATAATGACACCAACCGAACTGAATCTTCAGACACTGAGTTCATCCAAGGGGTAAAAGCTGAGCTTAACTATGGCTTTGCGAAACGTTGGATAGCTAACGGGAGTGTGCAAGTGAATCGAAGTGACCTGTTTGATGAAGAGGTCTATCACTTAGGTTTACGTTATCTAGTGACCAATAAGTTTGCGATTGGTGGGTCATATCAACATCGAGATGGTGAAGGTAAAATTCGTAGCGAGCGTACTCACGAGCTAGGAGTGGAATTTTTCCTAGAGTATTAGCCAGTAACGAAAAGGCTAAGTGCACTAATAGCTCTTATATACAAAGAGACAGACACAAAAAAGCCAGCTTAATTGCTGGCTTTTACACATCTATTGGTCTGTAAGTGCAAGCTTGTGGTCTGCAAATACAGGTTTCGCTTTTCGATTAAAGAACCGCAGCGATACCTTTACATAGAGGACCCATGTTTGACTTAGTCATACCAGCAACACTGATACGGCCAGAACCAACAATGTAGATTGCGAATTCGTCTTTTAGGCGAGTTACTTGCTCTTTGCTTAGACCTGAGAACGAGAACATGCCGTTTTGACGTTCGATGAATGTGAAGTCTGCATCAACACCTTCTGATTTCAGTGTCGTTACGAATAGTTCACGCATCTCTTGGATACGGTCACGCATTTCTGCCACTTCTGCTTCCCATTCAGCACGTAGATCAGCATCACCAAGGATGTGAGTAACGACAGCACTGCCGTGGGCTGGTGGGTTAGAGTAGATAGAGCGGATAATGCTCTTAACTTGAGAGAATGCTGTCGTTGCTACGTCTGCTGATTCAGCAACCAGAGTGAATGCACCAACACGCTCGTTGTACAAGCCGAAGTTCTTAGAGAACGAGCTAGCAACAAGGATCTCTTTGTTGTATTGAGCAAAAATACGTAGGCCAGCAGCATCTTCTTCAACGCCTTTTGCAAAACCTTGGTAAGCAAAATCGAATAGAGGAAGCAGTTTCTTCTCAGCAACCAGTTTAGCAAGAACTTCCCACTCTTCAGTTGTTGGGTCGATACCTGTTGGGTTGTGACAGCAGCCGTGAAGAAGAACGATATCGCCTTCAGAAGCTTTCTCTAGGTCAGCAACCATACCAGCGAAGTCTTTGTCTTTAGTTTCAGCGTTGTAGTAGCTGTATTGAGCAGTTTCGATCCCCGCAGCTGCGAAAACGCCGTTGTGGTTAGCCCAAGTTGGGTTACTGATCCAGATTTTCACTTCGCCCAGTTGGCGCTTGATGAATTCACCCGCTACGCGAAGTGCACCTGTACCACCTGGAGCTTGTGCTGTTTTAGCGCGTTGAGATGCAACGATCTCTGCGTCTGAACCGAAAAGAAGTTTCTGAACCGCTAGACCGTATTCAGCTGTACCTTCAATCGTTAGGTAAGATTTGGTTTTTTCGTTTTCAAGAAGTGCAGCTTCTGCTTTCTTTACTGTTTTAAGTACTGGTGTTTGACCATCTTCATTTTTGTAGATGCCAACGCCAAGGTTGATTTTCTCTGCACGAGAGTCTTTTTTAAACTCTTCAGTAAGGCCGAGGATAGGATCGGCGGGAGCAGCTAACACTTTTTCAAACATAATCTTCATCCATGTCAATTGAGAGGGGATAGTATCTATGGGTAGTTATACCTGTATGGAATTTTTAAGACAATACGAAGTGAACAGAAAGACCAAAAAAAATCCATTTCAATCAGATTTATTGACTAAAGAGGATATTTGATAACAAAACACCCTACGGATTAACCTATAGGGTGCAAGAAGTTAGTGGATTTTGAATAGATTACGCTGGTTGAGCAATAAAGCTTTCGCGCTCGAGTTCACTCGCTACATTTTTGCCATCTTTGTAGGTCGCAGCAATTGAAACAAACGCTTGTTCGACGACCAGAAAAGCTTGGACAACTTGCGGATCAAAATGCGTCCCATTGCCCTCTAAGATGATCTGTTTAGCTTGTTCATGAGTAAAGGGTGGCTTGTAGACTCGCTTCGAGATGAGCGCATCATAAACATCAGCTAATGCCATTAAACGGCCAGATAACGGGATATCTTCACCAGACAACTGATTAGGATAACCACTGCCATTCCATTTCTCGTGGTGAGTCAGAGATATCTCCTTTGCGACTCTTAAGAAAGAGCTACTTCCCAACTGCTTTTCTGCAATAGATAACGCTTCAGCCCCAATCGCGGGGTGACCTTTCATTATCTCAAACTCTTCGTCCGTCAATTTGCCCGGCTTCAATAACACACTATCAGGAACACCTACTTTGCCCACGTCGTGCAAAGGCGCAGATTTGTAGAGCAACTCGATGTAGTTTGGTGTTAACAAGCTTGAGTGGGTTTCTGATTTGCTGAGCTCTTGTGCGAGCACCTTGACGTACTCTTGAGTTCTTAGGATATGTGCGCCCGTTTCATTGTCTCGAGATTCAGCCAATGCTGATAAGCTCACAATGGCCACGTCACGTGTGGTTTTGACTTCGTTTTGCGCGGTTTCAAGGCTATCAAGCATGGTATTGGTCATAGATGCCATTGAGCCAAGCTCGTTGTAGCCGAAAATAGGTAGGCGAACGCCTTGCTCGCCATTGGTGACTTTGTTTAATGCGTGCTCTTGGCTTAGGAGAATACGCTTAATTAGCTTGCTCCAAAGCGTCATGATGGTTATCGCGTAGCCACCCAGTACCACAGCCAAATAAATAAACTCTTTGATCACGCTGATCTTGCCGGTGCCATCCAATAAGCGGTCAGGGTTATGTTCTAACCAGAAGATGTCTTTGACAGCAATCATCGTCAACATAGTCGTCAGTGTTACCAGAAGCACGATAACCAAGCCTATCATCTGCTTGACCAGTGAACTTCTTTCACCAACCAGTTGGAAGTCGAATTGTCCAGTCGTCTCCATTTTATCCATTTGGCTGAGCTTGGCATTCAATTGAAGAATGGTTCCGGTAAAGAAGCCGAATAGACTCATGCCAAACAGCACTTTCAAATTACTATCTATGGTGAATTCATAGCTTAAGTTGTAGTAGAGCGCGAAAGGCAAACTTGCAGCAAAAAATAGCAGGGTATCGAGTTGCGCGAATCGGCCTTGCTTGACCAAGGTATGTTGCGCCAATGGGTAACGACGTGCGAGCCATAATAAGATAAACACAATACTGACTTGTGTGAAAATCTCTAACGTCGTTAAGCTATCGAGCATAGGGCACACCCGACTGCCATAGGTGCCAAACAGCACGCCAGCAATGACGTATAACTTAGTCGTTAGCGATTGATTGTAATTTGAAGTATCCATCGGTAAGCCTTTGTTCTCATTCTTATTAGATTTACGCATTCATTGATTCACGACTTTAGAATTGCGAATGATTAGCATAAGTGACGTGAATAAGACCGGAAATTCTATCGATAGCTTTCGTGGATTGATACAAGAAACTGGTTTGTGTTAGAGATTTGTTAGCTAGGTGGGGGTTATTGCAGCATTTTTATGAAGATACTTGAATAGCCTCGGTCGAGGTTCGAGGCTATTCAGTCTGTGTACTGGTTAGAATCGCGAGTGATTGAGTTTGCTATCTACTTTACCCCGTTACTTTTTGAGATTGATTTCAGCTTCGATTGAGCCGGTTTCAATCTCAGGGTGAGACGCTAGTTTGTCTGCAGCCCATTGGTTGATGTGTTTCAGAATAGCAGACACCGCGTGTTTTTCCGTTGGTGCTTGGTCTTGTTCGACATCGATCTTTTGCTTTGGATGTGAGCCTGTCGCATCTTCAGCAATATGGAGCCAATCTGGGTGCCAGTAATATGGCTGACCGCTCGGTGTTGTCCAACTGTGAACACCGTTTGACTCTCCTTTATAACTTAATTGGTCTGCTTCTATTTTTTTCATTGTTATCTCGCATGTTTTTGGGTTACATCAAATTATTGAGGTAGAAAGCCAACTTAGCTCCTACCTTGGGTACAAACTTAGCAAAGCTTACAAAGTTATCTGTGAACTAATTCACACTATTGTGGAAATTAGGTGCGATCATATGGATAGCAGCAATAGTTGTTGGCGTAAGTGATAAAATCACCGGCTCACAGAATTTCTCTAGGTAGTACAATTAGATGGCGCGTTATGAAGAGCTTGCAAAGGATATTCGGACTCAGATAGCCAACAATACGTGGCGATCCGGAGAGAAGATCCCTTCGGTACGCATGAGTTGTCGTAATTACAACGTCAGCAATAGTACTGTCTTACAAGCCTACCAGTTGCTAGAAAGCGAAGGGTGGATCATCGCTAAACCTCAGTCGGGCTACTTTGTAGCGCCAAGGCTGGACGGCGTTGACTACGCACAGCCACTCGTTAGTGAAAAGAAAGCCATTAATGACCGCTTATTTGATTTCTTGAAGTCGAGTTCAGCCGAAGGTGTGATTCCTTTCGGCTCTGCATTCCCAGATCCCGACCTTTTCCCGTTACCTACCTTGACTCGAAACCTTGCCAGCGCGGGTAGGAAGATGACTGGCGCGAGTGTGATAAATAATTTACCACCGGGCAGTGAGTCCTTGAGAAGGCAAATCGCACAGCGTTATCTGCAGCAAGGGATTACGGTTAATCATCAAGACATCGTGATTACGTCGGGTGCTATGGAAGCGCTCAACTTGAGCCTGCAAACGGTCACCAAGTCGGATGATAACGTCGTGATTGAGTCTCCCGCCTTCTATGGTGCTCTGCAGGCTGTCGAGAGGCTCGGGCTTAACCCTATCGAAGTGGACGTTTGCCCAATCAATGGGTTGAATATAGAGCAGTTTGAAAACGCGCTACAAAACCAAGATGTTAAAGCGTGTTGGCTGATGACGACTTTTCAAAACCCAACGGGAACCAGTTTGTCGGAACAGGCAAAGCGCCGTGTGGTAGAGATTGCAGAACAGCATGGAACCTACATTATTGAAGATGACGTGTATGGCGATCTTTATTACGAAGGGAATAAGCCGAAGCCACTAAAGGCCTTCGATAAGACCGATTCCGTCTTGCTTTGTGGGTCGTATTCAAAAAGTTTGTGTCCTGGTTATCGAGTAGGGTGGGTTGTGAACACGCGTTTTAACGACGCGATTCAAAAGTTACAGCTTCTTTCTACGTTATCGAGTAGCGCTCCTGTTCAACTTGGTGTCGCTCATTTCTTAACGCATGAAAGCTACGACAATCACCTTCGTAAACTGCGTAAAAACCTTGTCGTCAGGAAAGAGCGATTTATCGATGTCATTAAGCAGTACTTTCCGCATTCAATAGAGATTGAAGAGCCGGCTGGTGGTTACTTGATATGGATTCGCTTTTCTGAAAAATTCGACAGCCAACAGTTTCATCAACTGGCTATCGAACAAGGTATTAGCGTTGCATCTGGCGATCTGTTTAGTGAGCATGGCAGAGTGGATAACGCGATACGATTGAACTTCTCTTATGAACTGACAGAAGAGAAAGAACAGGCGCTCATCTGGCTTGGCAAACTGGCACATCAACTTACGCACTCGTAAAACCTTAAGTCCCTCATAAAAAAGACAATCATTCCAACTGTACGGGTTGTTTGTGGGGTAACTGTACGCCTAATTGACCAAAGAGTTGTGATTCAATAACGGTAGACCAAATATTGGAGATACCGTTATGTTGAAAATGACTATGGGAAATGAAGTTAAGCTGATTATTGTCGCTATTGTGTGTGCGCTTCTGCTTATTCTCGGCCACGTACTGCTGGCAAAAGCATTCGCTGATATGGCGTGGGCGGAATACACCACTGCCGCGATCCCATTCGTTATGATGGCAATTTGCGGTCTTGCAATAAAATACGCTATCGACCAAGATGTGGATTAGCTTTTGAAATAATGAGTCTCAGATAGTGGCACGCAGAAGCATCTGGACTCGTTTTATTCCAAACATAAAAAAACCTCCGCAAGTGCGGAGGTTTTTGTTTGTTCTTAACTTTTAATATCGAATAGGTTTCGAATTAGAAGTTTGCAGAGCGTGGTGTACGTGGGAATGGAATCACGTCACGAACGTTACCCATACCTGTTACGTAAGATACTAGACGCTCGAAACCAAGACCGAAACCAGCGTGTGGCACTGTACCGTATTTACGTAGGTCGCGGTACCAGCTCATGTGCTCAGGGTCGATACCCATAGCAATCATACGCTCGTCTAGAATGTCTAGACGCTCTTCACGTTGTGCACCACCGATGATTTCACCGATGCCTGGTGCAAGTACGTCCATTGCTGCAACTGTTTTGCCGTCGTCGTTTAAGCGCATGTAGAAAGCTTTGATGTCTTTCGGGTAGTTCTTAACGATAACAGGTGCTTTGAAGTGCTCTTCAGCTAGGTAACGCTCATGCTCAGAAGACATGTCGATGCCCCACTCAACGTCAAACTCAAATTTCTTACCAGAGTCTAGTAGGATTTGGATTGCGTCAGTGTAGTCAACTTGTGCGAAGTCAGCGTCAACGAATTGCTCTAGACGAGTAATTGCTTGCTTGTCGATGCGAGAAGCGAAGAACTCAAGGTCATCGCGGCGCTCTTCAAGAACAGCAGCGAAAACGTACTTAAGCATGTCTTCAGCCAGTTTCGCTACATCGTTAAGGTCTGCAAACGCAACTTCAGGCTCAACCATCCAGAACTCAGCTAGGTGGCGGCTTGTGTTTGAGTTTTCAGCACGGAACGTAGGACCGAACGTGTAAACCTTGCTTAGTGCACAAGCATAAGCTTCAGCATTAAGTTGGCCAGATACTGTTAGGAACGTCTCTTTACCGAAAAAATCTTCGTTGAAGTCTACGTCGCCTTTTTCAGTGCGTGGTAGGTTTTCCATGTCTAGCGTAGAAACACGGAACATTTCACCAGCGCCTTCTGCATCAGATGCAGTAATAAGCGGAGCAGAAGTCCAGAAGAAACCTTGCTCGTGGTAGAAACGGTGAATCGCTTGAGATAGACAGTTACGTACACGTGCTACTGCGCCAATCACGTTTGTACGTGGACGTAGGTGAGCAACTTCACGAAGGTACTCGATAGAGTGACGCGTCTTAGCCATTGGGTAAGTGTCAGCGTCTTCAACCCAGCCTACAACTTTAACGTCAGTTGCTGCTAGTTCGAAGTCTTGACCTTTCGCAGGAGACTCAACAATCTTACCCGTTACTTCAACAGAGCAGCCAGTTGTTAGCTTTAATACTTCGTTTTCGTAATTATTAAGATTATTAGGAACCACGGCCTGAATCGGGTCGAAACAAGAGCCGTCATAAATGGCAAGGAAAGAGATTCCAGCTTTGGAATCACGACGTGAACGGATCCAGCCGCGAACAGTTACTTCACTGTCTACCGCTAGCTTGCCGCCAAGTACGTCTGTTACAGGCGCGTAAGTCATGTTGATTTCATTCTCCATTGAGGGACAAATTCAACTCAAAGTCTCTGGCATTGCTGCAAATAAATATACATTTGCACAATAATTAGCCGAAACATTAAGTTGTATAAACTTTTTAAATCGATTGAACATATTACCTGTCATACCGACAGCTTCAACCTTTATTCTTGCTTGGTGAAAGAAATATTGTGTCTACTGACGATAAATAGGTTTGAGGGTGTGTTTTTTGTTCGATCTTAGCGTCAGCCTTACCTTTCACCCTATGTGAGCTGCTGAACGAGCATGGCGTAATCGAAACCTTTGTTTTCAATAATGGGAGTGTGATTGTGTTGAGACTCACTCTATATTGGCGCGGATTCAGTCATTTTGGACTTGATCACCTTCTTAATTTCCCACTAAAGTACAAGAGGAGTTTAATATCTACGTGTTAATTACGCCGCCTTAACCCCTGCATTCTCTCTACACCCGCACTTTTCGAGCGCTCGCTCATTCAAGAAAAACAGTCGATCAAATTATGTCTCAACAAGGCAGGACTGGCTGTACAAGTAAAAGAGAATTACATGCTTAATTATTTAAAAAAACACTGGTTATCAAACGTTAAAGGAGATTCATTATCTGGGATTGTGGTTGCACTCGCATTGATCCCTGAAGCCATCGCATTTTCAATTATTGCAGGCGTTGACCCTAAAGTAGGGCTCTATGCCTCGTTCTGTATTTGTGTCGTCACTGCTTTGGTTGGCAGTCGTCCGGGAATGATTTCCGGTGCAACAGGCGCTATGGCGCTACTAATGGTCACTTTAGTGAGAGAGCACGGACTAGAATATCTACTCGCCGCTTCATTTCTAGCTGGCGTCATTCAGATCGCAGCTGGTTATCTCAAGCTTGGTAACCTGATGAATTTCGTTTCCAAATCGGTGATTACTGGATTTGTTAACGCGCTCGCCATTCTAATTTTCATGGCCCAACTTCCTGAATTAATCAACGTCCCTTCAAGCGTTTACGTGTTAGTCGCTTTGGGTTTGGCGATCATTTATCTGCTTCCTTATTTCCCCAAGTTTGGTCGCGCAATACCTTCTCCACTGGTCGCGATTGTTACCCTGACAATCATTAGTTTGCTCTTCGGCTTAGATGTGAGAACGATTGGCGATATGGGCAAGCTTCCCGATTCACTGCCTGTGTTCTTGATTCCTAATATTCCATTCACGTTTGAGACGCTTGCAACCATCCTGCCATATTCGATTGCTCTGTCTCTGGTTGGCTTGTTGGAATCCTTGATGACAGCGACCATAGTCGATGACCTGACTGATACTGAAAGCAATAAAAACAATGAGTGTAAAGGGCAGGGCGTTGCGAACATCGTGGCTTCCCTTTTTGGTGGAATGGCGGGCTGCGCAATGATCGGTCAGTCGATCATTAACATCAAATCAGGTGGCTTAACCCGATTGTCCAGCATGATCGCTGGGGTGGTTTTGTTGCTAATGGTGGTGTTTGTTTCTGATTGGTTGAAGCTGATACCGATGGCCGCTTTAGTGTCTGTGATGATCATGGTTTCTATCGGCACATTCTCATGGCGTTCCATTGTTGAGCTTAAAGATCACACACTGCCAACCAATGTAACCATGCTAGCAACCGTGGCGGTGGTGGTGTTTACTCATAATTTAGCAATAGGTGTTGCGGTTGGCGTGGTGCTGTCGGCTCTGTTTTATGCACATGCCAGCAAATCCATGGTGTTTATATCCGATGAAGTCGTGACAAACGAAATGCACACCATTCACCGAGTAAAAGGCCATGTCTTCTTTGCTTCGTCAGATGCGTTTGTCGACTTATTTGATTATGACAACGCGACCTCTTTAGTGACCATCGATATATCTGATGCGTCATTCTTAGATAATACCTCTGTTGAGGCGCTTGATAAGGTTGTGTTCAAGTTCCGTAAAAAAGGGGCTTACGTTGAAGTGTCAGGAATGGATAACGTGAGTGCGAACCTGATAGTCAAACACGCGATGTATCACAAGCATAAAGACTTAACCGCGGTTTCCATTACGCACTAATCTTGGTTTAAGGTACTTTTAAAGCCTGAAAGCCTGAACTAGACATTGTTATGAAGTTAAAGCGCTCATTGTTGAGCGCTTTTTTGTTGGCGATCTATGACTTCTTCTTTGTACTCGACAAAGTAAACTGATTAATCAGCGATTCAAGATGATCAGATAGCTCTTCTAAGTCATTGCTGATGTTGCGAGTTTCAGCCGCGGATTGCGATGTGTTGTTGGCGTGAGAGGTGATGGTTTCAACCTTTTGTTGAACATCTTGAGTCGCTTGTGTGGTGGATTGCGTTTGCTGCTGAATATTCTGTGCGTGAGCCAGCACCTGTTTCATCTCTTCGACCACACCATTCATTTCAATTGAAAGTGCGTCGATATCGGTTGAGCTTTGATGGGCTTGTTCGCAAACGCGATCGGCAGAAGTCAGCGACTCTTCGCTGCCTTGCTGGAACTGATGAATGATTGACTCAATACTGCCTGTTGCTTCAGCGGTTCGTGATGCAAGATGGCGAACTTCATCAGCCACCACCGCAAACCCACGACCTTGTTCTCCCGCACGTGCCGCTTCAATTGCTGCATTCAAGGCCAGAAGATTGGTTTGGTCAGCAATGCCACGAATCACACTCAATATTGAAGAGACCTCTCCGGTTTGCTCATTGAGTGTCAGTATTTTGTGTTTCACTTCTTCTATGCTGCTAACGAGGTTTTTTATCTCACTGCTTGCTTCGTGTGCTTGGTTGGCACTCTTACACGCCACATCAGCGGTGTGATTGATAAGCTCTGAAGCTGTTAAAGTCGCTTGTTCTACATTGACTTGCTGTGCCTGTATTCCTTCGACATTGTGTTGCACTTCTGCGGTTTCGCTTTGCTGGTCGCTGGCGGCTTGCTCGGTAATTTGCGCGACACTAGTCAGTTGGTTGGCAGACGCATTTAACTTGTGCGAGGTGCTTTGTACCTTTTCTAAGCTGTCAGATACGGTTCCCATGAACGAGTTGATGGAGTTAGCCAGCGTGCCAATCTCATCCTTGCTTTGTTCCGGCAGGCGAGTGGATAGGTTTTTATCGTTGCTGACTTGGGTCATAAAGCGAGAAGTCTGTTGCAGCGGGCGCACGATAATCTTACGAATTAATCCCATCGTAAGGACAAATCCGGCAAACGAGATCACTGCCATAATGCCAATAGCAGCCATGGTTTGAGTGTTAATCAGCGAGTTAACATGGTTAAGGTTAAATTCGAGACGAATCGCACCCAAGACTTCACCTTCTGGTGCCATATGACAGGCGACACAATTGGTTCCTCGGTAATCTTCACTCGACTTCATTGGCAGAGCAATAACCAAGCCTTTGCCCCAATCAGCAGAAAAAGGTTCGATAACGGTTTCGCCCGCTAGCGCTCGTTTATCAATATCGTCAACCGGTGTTTGGTTGTCATTACCTGGGCCATATAACTTGCTGACAGCGTCGGCGCGTAAAACACGAACGTCTTCAATGCCTTCTTGAGCCAGTGCTTTCTGACGAAGGGTCTCTTTTTGTGCCATGGTGCCGGTGAGCATCATCATATTGAGGCTATCGAAGTAGTTACTTGCTTTGTCGTGAAGCTGCTCACTTAGCACTGAGTTTACAAGTTGCTTTTGTTGCGAATATTGGAAATAGGTCGATATTGCCAGCAAAAAGGTGAACACGATGGCGAGGGCCACTAGGATTTTAAAGGTGATTGTTGAGCGCATAAGGTGTTTTTATTAATTATAATGACGCAAATACTGTACTAGTAAGAATTCTTACCACCTATGGGGTATAACGAATTGTGTGACCACACTCCGGTTGTGGTTATGCTTCTGTGATGTAGCAAGTTTGTGCGGATCCTGGTGTTGAAATGGAACGCGCTTCAAGCTCCTCGCTGTTCTTAAAACAGACTGTTGTTTTGGGAAAATTGAAGTGCAGCATCGAGTTTTGATTGTGCTGATAATTAGAAAAGCCTAGGTTGTTAATTAGCTCGATGTATTTGTCCGCTTGTCTTTTATCAATAAAGACTATTGTTTTAGACGACTTAGTGGTCAATTTATATCCAAATGGTTGTTTTGTTCAATTTAATAGCAAAAATTGTGGTTATAGCGTTGTGTTTCGAGGCTCATTCGATAAGATGAAAAGACCTCTATGATAGAGGTAGGGCAGCAACGGATACGCTGCTTCAAATACTATGGAATGTGACTTATTGGACACATACATGAAATTCAAGATTACATCACCGATTATTGAACCTACGGAAGGTTCACCACATCAGTTAATGCTTACTCACGCTTCTCGTTTTACCTCTTTTAAGACAAGCTCCCCTTTGAACGCCCTGTTCGACAACGTCTCTGCACGCTTCTTTACCGCTTATCGCTCCTATTGTTATTCGTTTTATAACTTTATTTCTATCTGAACTCCTTTGTCATCCGCTCGATGAACGAAGACTCACATCTATAAAAACTAAACAAATAAGTTAAAAACAATGAATATTAAAATGATGGGTAGCTCCCTAATTATCGCTGGTACCGCTCTCGGTGCTGGTATGCTTGCGATCCCAATGGTATTAGCTCAATTCGGATTGCTTTACGGCACACTGCTTATGGTACTGATCTGTTTCGGTACGACTTACGCAGCATTACTACTTCTAGAAGCGACCATCAAAGCGGGTGGCGGTCTAGGATTAAACTCTATTGCCCGAAAAACCTTGGGTAAACAAGGTCAGTTGCTTACCAACGGCTTGCTATACGCGTTGTTGATTTGCCTATTAATGGCTTACATTCTGGGCGCAGGTGACTTGCTGAGTAAGTTACTGTCTAACTTTGGCGTCGAAATTACCGCGACTACCAGCCAAACCGTGTTTACCTTGCTTGCTGGCGCAGTAGTCGCAAGTGGTACTGGTGTGATTGATAAGCTCAATCGAGCATTGTTCTTCGTGATGCTTGCTAGTTTGTTTGCAACCATGGCCTTCTTAGCGCCGAGCATGACTCAAGAAAACTTGATGCAGGTAACCAGCCATGACCACGTTGACCTAATCAAAACCAGTGCCATCCTGTTTACGAGCTTTGGCTTTATGGTGGTGATTCCAACCTTGGTTTCTTACAACCACGAAGCGACAGACAAACAGCTGCGTAACATGGTGATCATCGGTTCTCTGATCCCATTAGTGTGTTACTTGTGTTGGTTGTTTGCGGTAGTGGGCAACTTGAGTGAAGAGCAATTCAGAAGCTTTGAGAACGTATCAGATTTGATGGCGGCGTTTGAGGCTCAGTCTCCTTGGGTGGGTAACGTTCTGTCTACCTTCACGGGCTTGGCGTTGTTGACCTCTTTCTTTGGTGTGGCGATGGCGTTGTTCAACCAGAACAAAGACATGTTCAACCAAAATACAGCGGTAACGTACTGCATTAGCTTTATCTTGCCGTTGGCTGGTTCATTGCTTGCGGCAGACAAGTTCCTACAAGTACTGAATTACGCAGGTATCATCTTGGTGTTCCTAGCGGTGTTTGTTCCTCTGGTTATGGTCCACAAACAGCGTTTCATGAAAGTTGCTGATGACCGATACCGAGCAGAAGGTGGCAGCGCAATGATGTTGTTCTCACTGCTGTTTGGTTGCTTCCTGCTTATCTCACAAGTGATCTAGTTCTTTGGTCCATTATCTAAGATGCGAATCGAGCATCTTAGATATAAGTGGCCGGAATTCAGATACAAAAAAGGAACGCATCGGCGTTCCTTTTTATTATCTGCTGATTAAAAACAGATTGATTCAAAGGCTATCAACAAACAACCTTAACAGCCAAACCACCTTGAGAAGTCTCACGGTATTTAGCGTTCATGTCTTTACCTGTTTCTAGCATTGTTTCGATAACTTTATCTAGAGAAACAGTAGGAGCAGAAGAACGACGAAGTGCCATACGAGTCGAGTTGATTGCTTTAACTGCAGCAATACCGTTACGCTCGATACATGGTACTTGTACTTGGCCAGCAACTGGGTCACATGTTAGACCTAGGTTGTGCTCCATGCCGATTTCTGCAGCCATACATACTTGCTCAGGGCTACCACCCATAAGCTCAGCAAGACCAGCAGCAGCCATAGAACATGCCACACCAACTTCACCCTGACAGCCAACTTCAGCACCAGAGATAGAAGCGTTACGCTTGTAAAGACCACCGATCGCGCCAGACGCTGCGAAGTAACGGATGTAATCTTTCTCTGTCACTGTTTGGATGAATTTATCGTAGTAAGCCAATACAGCAGGGATGATGCCACATGCGCCGTTTGTTGGTGCCGTTACTACACGACCGCCAGCTGCATTTTCTTCGTTTACTGCGAAAGCAAACATGTTTACCCAGTCAACAACCGACATTGGATCATTGGTTGTTTTTTCTGAAGTCATTAGCTGTTGGCGAAGTGCTGCTGCACGACGAGGTACACGTAGTGGACCAGGCAGGATACCTTCAGTATTCATACCGCGATCCATACACTCACGCATAGTTTTCCAGATGTTAGCGAAGTAAGTGCGAGACTCTTCGTCTGAGTGGAACGCTGCTTGGTTTTTCATAACCAGTGTACTGATAGAAAGACCGCTTTCTTTGCACTGATTAACCAGCTCTTCAGCTGTTGTGAATTCGTAAGGTGCTTTGATTGGGTTTTCTTCTTCTTTGCCGAAGTTCTCTTCGTCAACGATGAAACCGCCACCAATTGAGTAGTACGTTTTTGAGTATGCAACTTCGTCACCAACCCATGCATGAATGCTCATGCCGTTCTCGTGTAGAGAAAGGTTGCTAGTGTGGAAGTTCATACCGCCATCGCGTGGGAACGATACTGTATGACAGTGCATGCCAACAGGAAGGCGCTCAGTTTCTTCTACGCGAGCAATGAAGCCAGCAATAGAATCGATATCAACACGCTCAGGAGTATTGCCAGCAAGACCCATGATGATTGCGATATCTGTGTGGTGACCTTTCCCTGTCAGTGATAGTGATCCATATACGTCCACGGTGATTTTAGTGATGTCGCGCAATTTTCCCATTGAACGTAGGTCATCAATAAATTCTTTACCCGCTTTCATTGGTCCAACTGTGTGTGAGCTCGATGGACCAACACCGATTTTATAGATATCAAATACACTAATCATAGCGATTACCTCAAAAAGAGAGCCTCCCAAGGGGAGTAGGGAGGCTCATTTATTATCATTATATTTTTTGTCTAATCTCGCGATATAAGATGGATGCCATCTTATAAAAAGGGCTTGAGATTAAAGAGCGCCGTAGATTACAGAACTAATAGCCGCTAGACCACATAAAGCTGTAAAGATTTGCACAGGTGCTGAAGTTTTGTACTTAGCCATAGCTGGTACTTTCTGCATCGCGAACACAGGCATTAGGAACAGGATAGCTGCAATCATTGGAGCACCCATTGTTTCAATCATACCTAGGATACTTGGGTTAACTACCGCAACAATCCAAGTTGTAACAACGATGAACGCTAGAGATGCTTTTTCAATCTTAGAGATTGAAGAACCAGAGCGAGACTTGATTAGACCAACAAGACCTTCGTGAGCACCTAGGAAGTGACCGAAGTAGCTAGAAGTAATCGCTGCGAACGCTACTAGAGGACCCATGTAAGAGATAAGTGGAGACTCATGTACGTTTGCTAGGTAAGAAAGAACAGAGATGTTCTGTGCTTGTGCTGTTGCTAGTTGCTCTGGAGATAGAGAAAGAACTACAGAGAATACGAAGAACATTACAAAACCCATCAGCATCATTGCTGCGCCGCCAGTGATCGCGTCAGTTTTCTTAACTGCGTTTTCACCGTATACACGACGTTGCTCTTTAGAGAACTGTGAAATGATTGGGCTGTGGTTGAAAGAGAACACGATGATTGGAATTGCAAGCCAGATAACAGAAGGCATTGTTGACCATTCAGGTGTTACTTCCATCATTGAAGTGTTCCAATCCGGAACTAGGTAGAAAGACAGTGCTAGTAGGATGAATACTAGTGGGTAAACCATTGCTGAAGTCGCTTTCAGCATCAGATCTTTACCGAATACAACACCTGTAGTCATAGCAAGGATAAGTGCACCAGAAAGAAGAGGACGAGGAATAGATTCCATACCCATTTGGTTTACTAGGAAAGAATCAACAGTGTTTGTGATACCAACACCGTAAATCAGAACGATTGGGTAGATAGCGAAAAAGTAAGCGAAAGTAATAAGGTTTGCGCCAGTCTTACCGAAGTGTTCTTCTACTGTATCTGTAATGTCAGCTTCAGGGTTTTTAGCAGACAGTACGAAACGAGCTAGAGATTTGTGTGCGAACCAAGTCATTGGTGCCGCAATTAGAGCTAGGATAACTAATGGCCAAAAACCACCCGCACCAGCTTTGATTGGAAGGAATAGTACGCCAGCACCAACTGCTGTACCGAATAGTGATAAACACCAGGTAAAATCTTTATAGTTAAACTTGCTTGAATCTTTAACGGCATTTGCCGAAGAAGTTGTTGTGTTCATGTTAAATTACTCATTTTTTGGGAACAGGAAATAAGTCGGGGCTAATTCTGCAGAATTTTCTTCTGCAAAAAATAGATCTAAATCATGTAATGAAACGGCGTGTCACATGATATGCGAAAAACGGATTTTTGATCACGAAAATAGCGTGCCACAGGTGATTTATGTTTATGCTTGGTATTACTTTTATTTATGCGAAAGGCGGGGTTGTATAGATTTATACCAGGGAAACGTTTGCGTAAAATTGCATTAATAAATCTGTTCCATAGAAAGTCTGGATTTTGTTAACAGAGATTAAACAAAACGTAGTTGCTATGTAATTTGTTGCACTACATGTTGCTGCAGTGAATGGATGATTTGCGCCGTAACGCCCCAAATTAGGTGCTCTTGGAAGGGCATAGCAAAAACTCGATGCTTGATTTGTTTAAAGTTAACAGTGTGGCTGTGTAACTTGGCTTGGTCTAAAACATAGGTAGCGGGCACCTCAAAAATTGAGGCAACTTCGTTCTCATCGATGATGGCTTTATAGTCAGGATCGACCATGGCAACAATCGGCGTCACAGAAAATTTACTAATAGTACTCAATGCTGGTAATTGCCCAATAATTTTAACTTGATCCGATCGAATTCCCACCTCCTCATGGAGCTCTCTGAGTGCAGTGAATTGCATAGAAGGGTCAGAAAGTTCGTGTTTACCACCAGGAAAGCTGACTTGGCCGGGGTGATGCTTTAAATGAGCCGCTCTTTTAGTAAAAATGACATGTAAACCATCTTCTCTTTCAACTAAACCTACCACCACTGCCGCTTTACGTAATTGCTCGCCACTGATGTGCGAAACACGCTCTACTGACTCAGGATGATAGCCAACGGTAGGGTTAAGTTGGAATTGCTGAAGGAAGTTTTCTTTATTCATATCAAGCCAATATATTGATTATTATGATTTTAAGTATAGACATAACCGTGGGTTGATTACCAATATCGAGTTTTTCTTCATTCACTTTCCCTCTTTTAGTTATCAATTGGGCGTCATGAGAGGCTGTTTACCGATGAATCTCCTCAAAATGACGATTTTTGCTATATTCAATATGTGTATACAGGCGAGCAAGCGTTATCCATGTCATAAAATTGGGTGACGAAACGTAGATTTTTCGTTTAAGAATTTGATAACAATGACTTAGTGAACCATTCTAAAAAGAAATAGAAGAAAAGGTATGAGATGAAAGGAATCATATTCACCGAATTTTTAGAGCTTGTTGAAGACAAGTTTGGGTTAGAGCTTTTGGAAGAAGTTCTAGAGATGTCAGAAGATGAAGGGATCTACACATCTGTCGGAAGTTACGACCACAAAGATCTGGTTAAACTCATCATTAATCTGAGCAAAAAAACCGATATAGATGCAGCAAGCTTGCAACGCGTTTTCGGGCAGTCCGTATTTAAGAACTTATTAGCCTCATTGCCGAATAAAGCGAGCCTTGCTCACAGCAATACCACCTTTCAATTTATTCAGCACGTAGAGCGCTACATTCACGTTGAAGTGAAGAAGCTTTATCCAGATGCTGAGCCACCTGAATTCAGTTTTATCACCACGACCGAAGCACAACTTGTTTTTGACTACAAAAGCGCAAGATGTATGTCTCATGTTTGTTTAGGGCTTATCGAAGGGTGCGCTGAATACCACGGTGAATCTATTGCGGTGGAGATGACGCCACAAAATGATGACCAGAGCGTGGTTAGGTTTAATCTCAAAGTAGAAAAGTGATATGGATCCGGCCTCAGCCCTAGAGAAAAAACTTAAACGCCAAATTGCTGCGCGAAAAGCAGCAGAAGCTTTGTTGGAACAAAAGAGCCTTGAACTTTTTGAGGCCAACCAACAACTCGAGCTTGCACTGCGTCAGTTAGAGAAGCGTTCCAATGCAAACATACGTCGCATTGAATTCCAAGAACAAATCGACAACCTGTTGATTGATTTCGGACGCGCTTTTCTGAGTAATGATCTTGATGACGTCATGTTGTCACAATTGACGACAAGTGTGACCAACAGTTATCTGATTGAAGCCAGTCGTTTGATTTTGCCTCCCAAGCTGCTCCCTCAATTACACACTTATGACTATGGTGACGAAACCGTCGAGGTGATAGAGCAAGATATTCAAGAGCCTCATTGGCAAGGCAACCACCTTACCGTGCCATTAGAGGTTGAAAAAGTCATAGTCGGCGCGTTAATTGTGAAGGTCAGGGTGTTAGACCAAGATTTCGAATTCATCCAAAGCCAACTGTTGTTAGTTACCGACCTTATTTGTAGTGCCTTAACCCACCAGCTTGCTATCAATCGAAACATTGAATCACGTAAACGAGCAGAAGAGTCCGAAAGGGCAACGCGTGACTTTGTCGCAATGATTAACCATGAATTAAGAACCCCGCTTAATGGCCTACTAGGTAGTGCCGAATTGATCAGCGATACCGAACTGAATAGCTCTCAACGTGAAATAGTGAACAACTTAAGTCAATCTGGAGAGTTTCTCAGAACCATCATTAATGACCTATTGGATTACAGTAAAATCAACGCGGGAATGTTGGAGTTAATACCGAGAAAGTTCGCGCTTCATGATTTGAGAAATACTATCGATAGTATCTTTACCAATCGAGCACTTGAAAAGCAGCTTAAGTTTGATGTTGATGTAGACAAAGGTGTACCGAGCCATTTCTATGGTGACTTAGAGCGTATTACTCAACTGTTCGTAAACTTGATTGGAAACGCCATCAAGTTCACGGATAAAGGACATGTGAGCGTTGAGATTAAATGGTTGAGAGACCAATTTATTTTTTCCGTAGAGGACACTGGAGTTGGGATCGCTCAATCCTCTCATAAGACACTGTTTGAACCTTTTACTCAGGCGGATAATTCAAGTAGTCGAAACTACGAAGGGACAGGGCTTGGTCTCGCCATCTGTCGTAAGCTAGTAGGTTTGATGCACGGTGATATTAGCGTGACCAGTGTTGTTGGCTCAGGCACGACTTTTACCATCTCGATTCCTCTTCAAGTTGTCGATGTGCCAGCAGAGAATGACAGTGTCACTAAAGGCTTTGAGTCAGAGGCGGAATTGTCACTGCTTAAAGTGCTGGTGGTTGATGATATTAAGATGAACCAGATCATCATCCAGCAAATGCTACGCAAATACGAGATAGAGCCTGCTATTGCCACTAATGGAATCGAAGGGCTAGAGCTTGCTTCTGACAACGAATACGACATTGTGTTCATGGATTGCAGAATGCCCGTTATGGACGGCTTTGAAGCGACAGAGAAGCTAAGAAAGAAAGGGTATTCTAAGTCTATAGTTGCTCTCACTGCCGGAACGACGCTTGAAGAGCGGGAACGCTGTATTCAGTGTGGAATGGATGACATTTTGAGTAAGCCTTACACCGCCAATGATCTTAAAGAGATGCTTAAGAAGTGGGGTGTCTCTGCGGTGAAGGTGCGTAAACGGGCCAATAAAGCGTTGTGAGTTATGTACTCTAGTTTAAAGACAAAAAACCGAAGTGATCTTGCGATCCTTCGGTTTCTTCTTATATAGAGCTTTTGCTGGCCGTTAAGCTGCGGAACTCGTCATTAAGTCGCGGAACTAGCAGTTAATGACACTAGGTTTAGCAATCTTCAAGTACCGGTAGAATTCGACTTAGCTTATCCAGTGTTTCTTGGTATTCAGAAGCACAATCACTATCAAATACTACACCACCGCCAGCCCATGCATAAAGCGTGTTGTTCTCTGCGACCAAGGTACGAATGGTAATGCTGGTGTCCATTCTGCCATTTCGGCTGATGTAACCAATACTGCCGCAGTACGCTGAACGTCGATGTGGTTCTAACTCTTCAATGATCTGCATGGCGCGAACTTTTGGTGCGCCAGTAATCGAACCGCCAGGGAAACACGCTCTCAGGAGGTCCGTCGCAGAATATTGGTCATCAAGGTCTGCTCGTATCGTGCTTACCAAGTGGTGCACGGCAGGGAAGCTTTCGATATCGAACAACTTTGGTACATGAACTGTGCCTGGCTTTGCTACTCGGCCAATGTCATTACGAAGTAGGTCGACAATCATTAGGTTTTCCGCCTGATCTTTATCGGCGCTTGCTAGGTCCTGCGCGTTAGCATCATCAATCACGTGGTCGTCAGAACGCGGGCGTGTGCCTTTGATTGGCTTGGTTTCAATTACGTTGTCTTTGAGTTCTAAGAAACGTTCTGGCGAAACACTGATGATTGCGCAGTTGGCCAAACGGATAAAGCCAGAAAAGGGCGCTGAGTTGTACTGCTCTAACTTGTCATAAGCTAACCATTCACTGCCTTGGTATTGGGCATTGAAGCGCTGAGCCAAATTAATCTGATAACAGTCACCGGATAACAGATATTCTTGAACACTATCGAACTTGGTGGCGTAGCTCTCTTCGCTCATATTGGATTGCCATGGTGTGGTTAATCCAAAGGCTGCGTGTGTTGGCTTTGATTGAACCAATTGCTGCATCAGCCAATCATGATGTTGTTCGATATTATTGCCGACAATACACGCCGTTTTTAATTGATGGTCAACCACTACAGCCCATTCATACAAGCCAACCGCCATGTCTGGTGCTTCAATATCGCGCTTTGCGCGTGAAGGCAGGGTCTCGACTCTGCGGCCTAAATCATAACTAAAGTAGCCTAAAGCGCCGCCAACGAATGGCAACTCAGCATGATCTTTAGTCACAGGCAATAATTGTTGCTGATATTGGTCGAGTAGCTCGAAAGGATCAGAGTCTGAAACCTCGCACGTCTCATTAACATTAACGGTGGTTTTTGCGCCGATTGTCTCGAAGGTGGCGATGGGTTGAGCAACTAAAATATCGTATCGACTATCAACGTGGCTTTCTGAAGCGGAGCGTAATAGCATTGCCCACGGCAGGTTTTCAATATGGGAAAACAGCTGTTTAGCTAAAGTTGATTGATATTCAAGCGGCTTGATTTGGATAGAGCGAAATTCGTTGTTATTCATTTGTTTAATTTGTGACAAAGAGTTCGATCACTGCATGGCGTGTGAGAGGAAGCAAGAGTATCATAAATTGAAAATAAAATGGGTTCTTGATTAATCCAAGTGGTTTAGTTTAAAGCTATGCAAGCGATTGCTAAAGCAACTAAATACAGCTCAACACAATAAAAAGCTAAACCACCTAATTCGATTTGGCATATATAGCCAAACTGTGAACCCACATGGAACCAGAACAATAAAGAGGCATGCAATGACGGTTATTCGTAAGCAAGATGTGATCAGCAGTGTCGCTGACGCACTTCAGTACATTTCTTATTATCACCCTTTAGACTTTGTCCAAGCCCTAGAAAAAGCGTACGAGAAAGAAGAGAGCCAAGCAGCTAAAGATGCGATCGCTCAGATTCTTATCAACTCGCGTATGTCTGCGGAAGGCCATCGTCCAATTTGTCAGGATACGGGTATTGTTACTTGTTTCGTGAACATCGGTATGGATGTTAGGTGGGAAACGGATCAAACAGTACAACAGATGGTTGATGAAGGCGTTCGTCAAGCTTACAACAACCCAGATAACCCATTGCGTGCATCTGTCCTAATGGACCCTGCAGGTAAGCGTATTAATACTAAAGACAACACGCCAGCGGTTGTCCACATTAATATGGTTCCGGGCAACAAAGTTGAAATCCAAATCGCAGCGAAAGGCGGCGGTTCTGAGAACAAAACCAAGATGGTTATGTTGAACCCTTCTGACGATATTGCAGAGTGGGTAGAGAAGACCTTACCAACCATGGGTGCGGGCTGGTGTCCACCGGGCATGCTAGGCATAGGCATCGGCGGTACCGCTGAGAAAGCTGCGGTGCTTGCGAAAGAATCTTTGATGGAACACATCGATATCCAAGAACTTATCGAGAAAGGTCCTGAGAACGCAGAAGAAGAGCTTCGTCTAGATATCTTCAACCGCGTAAATAAATTGGGTATTGGTGCTCAAGGTCTTGGCGGTCTAACGACTGTGGTTGACGTCAAAATCAAAACAGCGCCAACGCATGCAGCCTCTAAACCAGTATGTTTGATCCCGAACTGTGCAGCAACGCGTCACGTTCACTTCACACTAGACGGTAGCGGCCCTGCAGAGCTAACACCACCTAAGCTAGAAGAGTGGCCAGACATCACTTGGGAAGCGGGCGCAAATACACGCCGTGTTAACCTTGATGAAGTGACTAAAGAAGACGTACAAGAGTGGAAGACCGGCGAAACGGTTCTTCTATCTGGCAAGATCTTAACAGGTCGTGATGCTGCTCATAAACGTATTCAAGGCATGCTAGAAAGCGGCGAAGGCTTACCTGCTGGCGTTGATTTCAAAGGCAAGTTCATTTACTACGTGGGTCCTGTTGATGCTGTAGGTGATGAAGCGGTAGGTCCTGCTGGCCCAACAACGTCTACTCGTATGGATAAGTTTACCGACATGATGCTGAACGAAACTGGCATTATGGGTATGATCGGTAAAGCGGAACGTGGTCCTGCAACGGTTGAATCAATCAAAGAACACAAAGCGGTGTACCTAATGGCGGTTGGTGGTGCAGCTTATTTAGTCGCGAAAGCAATTAAAAAAGCACGCGTAGTTGCGTTTGAAGATCTCGGTATGGAAGCGATTTACGAGTTTGAAGTTGAAGATATGCCAGTAACGGTAGCAGTTGATTCTAACGGCGTGAACGCACACCAGATCGGCCCTGACACGTGGAAAGTGAAGATTGCTGAAGCTGAGAAAGCGTAATTAACCGACGCCAAAAAATCGTAATTGTCGCTAACTTCAGCGTTTGAATTGCAATTTTTGACAGAAAGTTGAAGACAAAAGTGCAGCATTATCTGCACTTTTGTCATATTATCAATGATATAGTGATAAACACATAGTTTGATATAAGAACATAGGAGAGAGGAATGCCTCGTTTTATTCAGATCCTACAGATTATCTTGGCAGTGGTGATTGGTGCTTTTGTTGGCTACGACCTGATCTTGAAAGGGATTAGTATCTTTGATAATAAATACGTGACGATTACTTGTGCGCTTTGGCTAATTGCAGAGATTGCACTGTTTGTTATCTACAAGCTCATAGAAGACGATTAGTCTGCTATTTATTAAAAAATTTCAAAGCCCCTGATTATGAATGTAGTCAGGGGCTTTTATTCATCTAGCATTAAGAATGGGTATTGCATACTCACCACTATTAGCAAAAGAACAAGCAACAGCATACAAACTATCCCAACAGGGAAAGAACATAGGCTTGCCTCTCTATCATCATAACCAGCTTGCCTAAATATCACGGAGTCGTTCAAATGAAACACCTAACTCAAGAAATGAGTGACTTTATAAGCAGAGGAACGGATTCTCATATTAGAGTAGCGGTCACGGGTCTGTCTCGTGCAGGTAAAACAGCATTCATTACCTCGTTGGTTAACCAACTTCTTCATACCTCTACTCATAAGAATTTACCGCTTCTTGCATCAGCGAGAGATGGAAGAATTATTGGTGCAAAGCGCATCCCACAACACAACATGATGATTCCGCGTTTTTCTTATGACGAAGCGATGGAATCATTAAATGGTCAGCCACCAGAGTGGCCAGTACCAACACGTGATGTCAGTGAAATTCGCTTAGCCATCAAATATAAGCCTGCAAAAGGCGCGAAGAAGTTACTGAGTAAAAACAGTACCCTTTATCTCGATATTGTTGACTATCCGGGTGAATGGTTACTTGATTTACCGTTACTGGATATGGATTTTGAAACGTGGAGTCAATCTCAGTTTGCCGCATTAAAAGGTGACCGAGAAACTTACTCGCAAGACTGGAGTGCAATGCTTGGCGACATTGACCTATTGGCTGAAGCCGATGAAAAGAAACTGGTCGCCATTGCCGATAGCTACACTCAGTATCTCCATACTTGTAAGAGCAAAGGGTTGCACTGGGTGCAGCCGGGGCGATTTGTATTACCGGGTGAGTTAGAAGGCGCGCCTGTGTTGCAGTTTTTCCCATGCGCAGCACCACAAGGTAAATTCTCGAAAACAAGTAACTATGCGGTGCTGAAAGCGCGTTATGAAGAGTACCAACAGAAGGTAGTTAAAGCGTTCTACAAGAATCATTTCTCAACCTTCGACAGACAAATTGTGCTGGTGGATTGCTTGCAGCCACTCAATGCCGGCTATGACTCTTTCATGGATATGCGTGGTGCACTTGAACAGTTATTGAAGAGCTTTAAATATGGTCGAAGCAATATCTTGAGACGTTTGTTTGCTCCGAAGATCGATAAGATCCTGTTTGCTGCGACCAAGGCAGACCATGTGACACCAGATCAGCATCCAAACTTAGTGTCACTGCTGCAACAGATGGTACACCCTGCTTGGCAACAGGCGGCGTTTGAGCATATCGATATGAGTTGCATGAGCATCGCATCTATTCAAGCGACCAGCGCAGGTTATATCTCGTCGGGCTCGGACAATGTGCCAGCGCTGCAAGGTGTTACTTTGGATAACGTTCCTCAGACTATGTATCCGGGTGAGGTGCCACGCAAACTGCCAAACAAACAGTATTGGGAAACCAACCAGTTTGATTTCACGAGCTTTAGGCCAATGGAACAACACTCTGATGAGCCTTGTCAACACCTAAGGGTTGATAAGGTCTTAGAGTATCTCATTGGCGACAAGTTGAAGTAATTGAGGCAATCAAAATGAGTGAATTAAAAACAAAGCAGGTCTTTAATGAACCGTTGAAGACCTCTTTTGATGAGCAAGATAAGAACGAAGTTGGCCCGGATTTAGGCGCTCAACAACTGTTCACAGAGCAAGAAAAATTTGTACCTGTCGCACCACAAGTGGAAACTGACCTTGATGGTGAAGCTGAGCAGCAATTGGAACAGGTGATTCGACCGAACAAAAAGAAGAAATGGTTTGGAACGGGCTTACTGGTCGCTTTTTCTGGCCTAGTTGGATGGCAGGCAATTGATTCGGTCATAATCGCGATTCAAACTGCCGATTGGCTTGCGTTGGGTTGGGCTGGCTTTATTGCTGCTATTGCTTCATTGGGTTTAGGCGCAATAGGCAAAGAGCTATGGAAACTGCGCTCGCTTAAAGATCACTTTAGTGTGCAAGAGCAGAGTGAAGAGCTCTTGCAAAGCCAAAGTGTCGGCAAGGGTAAAGTGTTCTGTGAAAACATCGCAAAGCAGGGCGGCATTATTGCTGAGTCACCTTCGTACGATAAGTGGCGAAACAGCATTAACCCAGCGCACAGTGATGCAGAAGTGTTGGATATGTACGATGCGTTAGTCGTGAGTCAACAAGATAAGGTTGCGACTCAAATCGTCACTAAGTTCTCGACCGAATCGGCGGCTTTGGTTGCAGTGAGTCCATTGGCGGCGGCTGATATGTTGCTGGTGGCGTGGCGTAATTTCACCATGATAGACAAGCTTGCTGATGTGTATGGCATTGAGCTTGGCTACTGGTCTAGAATTAAGCTGTTTAAGTTGGTGTTAATCAACATGGCAGCGGCAGGGGCGAGTGAGCTGGCGATTGATGCGAGTATGGACTTAGTCTCGATGGATCTTGCGGGTAAAGTCTCAGCTCGAGCAGGTCAGGGCTTAGGTGTTGGTATTCTGACTGCTCGATTAGGGTTAAAAGCCATGACATTGCTTCGCCCAATGCCTTGGCATAACGAGCGAAAAGTAAAACTGGCAGACCTCCGCAAAGCCGTTCTTTTAGAAATAAAGCGTATTACTCTCAAATAAAGCATTGAAAGCTCAATAGTTTGAGAAGAAGAGTAAACATATGTTTACTCTTCTTCTTGACTGAACTCAGAGCTTAATCCACACTACTGTCAACTTATCCTGACACCTATAATAGGACTATTTGTGCGTCTTGAAGTATTGTGTGAAGACAGACTCGGCTTAACGCGTGAGTTGCTCGATATCTTGGCCTCAAAAAGCATTGATTTAAGAGGAATCGAAATTGATGTTAAAGGCATTATCTACCTAAACTGCCCTGATATCGATTTTGATGCTTTTAGTGAACTTATGGCTGAAATTCGCCGAATTTCAGGTGTGAAGGATGTACGTAAAATCCAATTTATGCCAAGCGAAAGGCATAATACCGAGCTGATTGCTCTGCTGGCAAACCTACCTGACCCTGTTATTGCGATTGACCTTAAAGGCTCAGTCGATATGGCTAACCACGCTGCGTTGAACCTCTTCAACAAGCAAGAAGACGAAGTCATCGGTGAACCACTAGCGACGTTTGTCCCTAGCTTTAACTTTGCTCGTTGGATCGAAGGCGATGTAACGCGCCATCGTGAAGTTGTCGTGTTGGATGGCTTAGATTTCTCTATTGAGATCCTGCCGATTTACCTTGGTGGTGATGTCAACGAAGCGGTACTGGCAAGCGCAGTAATGACGATTCGTTCTTGTAATCAAGAGATGAACTCGCCAGATTCAATCCCAGAACAGAACAACCTGGGTTTTGAACACTTTGTTGGTGTCTCTAATCGCCATAAAGCCTTGATCAGCCAAGCTAAGAAATTGGCTATGCTGGATCAGCCTCTATTAATTGAAGGCGATACAGGTACGGGTAAAGAGATGCTGGCGAAAGCGTGTCATAACCGTTCAAATCGATCGTCTTTCCCATTCTTGATTCTAAGCTGTGCATCGATGCCTGATGACGTAGCGGAAACGGAATTGTTTGGTCATGCGCCGGGTTCATTCAACCATGAGCAAGGTCATAAAGGCATTTTCGAGCAAGCGAATGGCGGTACGGTATTTTTAGATGAAATTGGCGAGATGAGCCCGCATCTACAAATCAAATTGCTGCGTTTCCTACAAGATGGTTCATTCCGTCGTGTTGGTGAAGAAGAAGAGATGCACGCTGATGTTCGTATTATTGCATCAACGCGCCACCGTCTTTCTGAATTAGCCGACTCGGGTTCGTTCCGTGAAGATTTGTTTTACCGCTTGAATGTACTGACTCTGTCTATCCCTGCATTGCGTGAACGCTCAAACGACGTAGCACCGCTATTGGAACTGTTCGTTGCAAAGTACGCGCAGCAGTTAGGTATGTTAAAACCAAAATTGACTCAAGAGTTAGTCGACCAGCTTGGTAATTACCAATGGCCGGGCAACATTCGTCAGTTAGACAACATGGTTCTACGCGCACTAACAGAGTTGGATTCAGACACGCTAACGGTTGAGCAATTCCACTTGCCACAGCTTGAAACAATGACGGCAGGAATGGCGAACCTGAGCTTAGATGGTTCGCTCGATGAAATCATGAAAGACTATGAATCTCAGATTCTAGAGAAGCTTTATCAGTCTTTCCCATCAAGCCGTAAGCTAGCAAAACGTTTGAATGTATCTCATACCTCAATTGCGAATAAGCTTCGTGATTACGGTATCAGAAAGAACTGATCGAATAAGAACAAGATTATGGAAGATTTGAGTACACCAGAGCGCATTTATAAGCATGATGGTAATCTGATTCTACGCACGGCTGAAATCGATGATGCTGGCATGATCAGCGAGTACTTTCAGGTTAACAGAGAGTATCTGAAACCTTGGGAACCGATTCGCGAAGACGCGTTCTTTGATAGAGCGAGTTGGGCGCAGCGACTGATCAAGTTAAACGAGCTTCATAAAATGGGGCTAGGCTATTACTGTTTACTGATTAACGCTGACTCTAATGAAATGTTAGGCACCATATCGTTCAGTAATTTGTCTCGTTTCCCGTTCTACGCTTGTAATGTCGGTTACTCATTGGCGCAAAGTGCACAGGGCCACGGTTACATGCGCAGAGGTTTGAACATGGCCAAAGACTACATGTTTGATGTGCAGAACATGCACCGCTTAATGGCGGGCTACATGCCTCACAACGAACGCAGTGCTGGCGTATTAGAACATCTTGGTTTTGTCCGAGAAGGTTTTGCTAAAGACTACCTACAGATTAACGGTAAATGGGAAGACCATATACTGACAGCATTAGTTAACCCAAATTGGGAAGATAGACGCGTTATTTAGCGGCAATATTGCTAAGACGTAGTACTAGTTAAAGGCAAATAGCTTTTAAACGTAAACAAAATTTAGACGCAGCGTATATCAAGCTTTGCTAATCGCCGCTGCATCAAAAAGAACAGATAGGCATGGTAAATCCATCAGCCTGAGCAGATATTTGAGGAATTTTGATGTCATACACAACTTTGGACGAATACCAAAGAAAATGGATTTTCACACACCAGTCAATGCCGCTTCCGGCAGAGGACTTGGAAAAGATTAAGCCAATGACACAGGCGAGAGCATCTCAGTTCTGGAAAGAGAACGTGAGCCCTCAAAGCCCAGACGCAGAACGACTGAGCTCGCAAGACTGGCCAAGCAAAGCATCGAACTGGAATGAAGAGATCAGTTGGATGGCGCATTGGGAAGCGGATGAGCCTGAAATGCCAGAAGAGATTCTTAACTTTATTGATTGGCAAGATGACGTAACTGTTTATTTTTGTTACGAAAAGTACAATGTTCTTGAAACCAAATGGGCGATTTTCAAGAAGCATTGGAAGAACTTCTTGTTCTACGATGATGGCCCGATTCTAATCGGTCGTCGTCGTTCAGAAGCCCTTTGGTTTGCTACCAATGGCAAGGTGAAAATTGGTAACCGTGCTTAACCTCGGTGTGATTTAATCGAGCTAGTGCTGGTAATCCGAGCAACAGATAGATAAACAAAAAGCGAGCATCGAGCTCGCTTTTTTTGTGCCTAATGATCTTCGAAGATCATGGGGAAAGACCCACTATTTGAGCCCAACTAAAAGTGACCATATCCACTCATTTAAAGCGAGTGAATTACGAAATTGAGATCGCTATCTCATTGGGTTAGTTGAAGTTTCATGGGGTTGAGCTATCTTTATATTACTGCCTTAGTGGAGGTGAAGTATTATGATTTGGGATACTCTCGAACGTGTAAATAAACTTCGCAAGGAAGCAATGGAGGATCCAGAGTTTTTGGATTCAGCAAAAATGCATGAGGAATGGCTTTTAAGCGAAACTCATAATCAATCGAACAAAGGAGCAAAAGAGAATAAACCGAAAAAACTATCTGACATTTATGAAAATACGGATTTTCCTATCAACCCAACTGGAACCAAACATTAACAATGATGAACTGCAACACGGCTAAGGCTCTTAACCAAAAAGCTATAAGTCGATTACACATACCAGCCTTAAGCCACCAATAAAAAAGCCACTTTCAACGAATCGAAAGTGGCTTTTTCTTTTCTTGCTAGCTTCTTTACCATTAGCAACGAAAGCTAATCGTTTTCAAACCTAGTTATTGATTAGGCTTAATCCGCTTGGTAACGCATCACCAAACACACGCTTAGATTCACTCTCAGAAAGCTCAGTCACTTCACTCACTAGTGTTAACCATGAGTCAGGTACCTTGCTTTGCTTAAGCTTCTCAATCACTTGATTGCGATAGTCGTCAGAGATATCAAACTGACGGTCACCGGTTTTTCGACAAATCATCACCGCTGCGAAGGCGATCATCTGCTCTTTCTGCCAGTTCTGTTCAAGCAGTTTTGGTAACCACTGTTCAGCTTGCTCTCTAGGAATTACGCTGTGTTGGCTGCCATACAAAGGCGTTCTTGATGCTAATCGTCCTAGCGCCCACCAGTGAGCCTGTTCAAATTGGTTATGGTTGATCGCTTTGCTTAAGAACCAACTTGCCAGCAGCACTTTGTCTTCAACCTCAAGTTGCTCAAGTGACGCCGCTAAACGGACCATGGCTTCATAACCATTATCTTGCGCATCTTTGGCTGTCTTAGGGTTCTTCATTGCACCTGGGTGAAGGTATTTAGCGATGTCAGCCAAGATACTCTCTTGCTGCTCTTGGTTTAATCCACCGGCAACACGACGCCAGAATACCCACCAGTCCGTCCAACCTTGGTGGTTCTGGAATTGAATGTTTTGTTGGTAAAGGCCCCAAATTTGTTCGATACGCCATGAGTCAGTCGGATCGCCAAAGCCTGGACGCAGCGAGTAACCCGCCAAACGCAGCCAGTTCTTCTCGTGTGCTTCTGAACGACGGCGGCGTTTACGACCTAATGAAAAGGTATCAAACAGATGGCGAAGGGTCGTGAAATCCCATTCATCACGCTTACCGAGTCGCTTCTCAAGATCTTTCGATAGTGTTTTGATCTCTTTTGATTCAGCACTCTTCTTGTTGCCGCTGTACAGACGAGAAATCAACTCCTTACATTCATCCAGTCTTGGGTGAAGTTTAGCGGTATCAGACTCATCACCTTGCTTGTTTCTTACTTCAAACTCGAGCAACCAACGCTTAGAGTCATCTTCTATACTCACACACTCCATTTTCAATGTGCCGACTTCGGTTAACTGACAAGCGAGCAGTACTTCAACACGCTCTTTTTGGTTGGCTTGAAGTTCTGCAGTACCTGAGCCTTCCAGCGTAGAAATATACGGTGGGAGAGGGGAGAACAAGTCGGCATCCACATTGACCATCACACCGTTTTGAATGGCGGTGTCATGAGCAATTTGATCGTGTGTTGAAGTCAGAAGATTAAATCGTACTGGCTCACCTAAAGTCAGCGAGAAACGACGGCTGTTCAAGCGTATCTCTTGGCCTTCTTCGGTTCCTTTGGCAAGCAGACAAAGCGCTTTACCCATCTTGTTTTTCTCTTGCAGATGCAAGAAGTAAGAACGGGCAGCACCGCCACCGATTTTCAGCTGTGCACCGCGGCGTGCTTTACCAAAGGCAACCGCGCCAAGGGCAACAGACCAATCTGGATGAGGGTTATCAAGCACTGTGATAGGAGAACCGTTCCAGTTGCCCAGTAGCTGAGTAATTCGCTCTGTTACCAGTTCACTGTTAAACACACCACCATTGAGCAGCACGCCAACTGGAATTGCAGGTTTGGTGTCATCGAACTCAATAGAGTCTGAGTTTTCCAATGCGGCTTTAGACACTTGTTGGTGCGTTGCTAGGAATTCTGCAACGTGCTTACTCACCGCAGGGTCAGCCACGTAAGGCAGACCAAACTCAACCACAGCACTGCGGCGTTTGTCGGGTGTTTCAGCAAACTCAGAAAGCGGGAAGAAACCTTCCAGTGCAATCTGATGAACTTCTTGTTTCGTTAAACCAATACTCTTGGTACCGCCAAGTAGCTTTGAGCCGCTGCCCAGCATGGTGATCTTCACATCGTCTGGCGCGTTAGCAGAAAGTAGGCTCTCTTTTGCGGCGCGAGTTTGTTGAATAAGCTTGGTTAAGCTTGAGGCATTCAGCTTTTTGTTTTGATTGAAGCGTTGCTCTGCAAGGTGGGCAAGGGCCAAATCTAGATTATCACCACCTAGCATTAAGTGTTCGCCAACACCGATACGGTCGAGTGCTAGCTCGCTATGACCAGCATTATCTGCATCGCTATTCTCATTGAAGCTGGCTTCAATTAAGCTCAAGTCGGTAGTACCACCGCCGACATCACACACTAAGATCAATGGGATCTGTTGAAGCTCTTCGGCAGCAGTTTGTTGGTGACGAGCATACCAGTCGTAACAAACCGCTTGAGGCTCTTCGAGTAATAGAATCTTACCTAAGCCAGCAAGCTCTGCCGCTTCAAGTGTCAGCTTACGTGCTGTCTCATCGAATGATGCAGGAACCGTTACAACAACATCTTGATCTTCAAGCTTGTTGCTTGGATTGCGGTAGTTCCATGCTTGGCGAATGTGATTCAGATAGCTCGCACTCGCGACAACTGGCGATACTTTATCGACATCCGCTGCGCCAGCCCAAGGTAGAATATCTGAGCTACGATCCACCGCTTGGTGTGACAGCCAACTCTTCGCACTCGATACTTGGCGGCCTTCTACCTTCGCACCCAGTTCACGAGCCCATTCACCGACGATAACGTTTTTGATATCGCCTTTTACTGGGCTTGGTTCCCACGGCATCGTCAGGTCAGAAGGGGAGATTTGACCTTGTGCTGGGTGGTAACGAAAGGATGGGAGTAAGGGCTTGCGAACCACTTCACCGGGGCCGATGAGTTGGTCAATATCGAAAAGAGAAACGGGAGCATGTTGTAGGTCGTCGTTGATTTCACAGTAAGCGACAACCGTATTGGTTGTACCTAAGTCAATGCCGACTAAAAAACGAGGAGTTGCCATACAAAACCTTATTCTTCCAGAGTGATGACCAGTTTTTTGATAGCTTTGGTCTTATTGTTGTTATTCGTAAACGTCATTCCTGAGAAACAGGCAGGACTAGATTGAGAAATGCATTGATAAAGTAACGGCACCCGCTAAGGTGCCGTTGATTCATTATGCTTGTTCGTTTGAGTCGTTATTCGAGTCTTCACGAACATCGAACTCAACGTGCCACTTCTGACCGTTGTCAGTAGCAATCGCTTCTAGGTGTAAGGTGCCTAGCTCAGTAACGCGAGAAGCCAAAGTCACTGGAACCACTTCACCTTCGCGACGGCCTTCAGAAACCGGCAATGTCACTTGGATTTCAGGAAGCTCATCAAGCTCTTCAGGCGCCCAGTGATCAAGGTGCGTACCCGCTTCATCTTCACGACGAATGGTTGAACCGAAGAACTGGAAGTGTACTGGCTGACCAATCACTAGACCGAATTCTTGGCTAGGTACTTGTACGCTTGAACCTTCTTCCATACCAAATGGTGCAACACACAAAGCTTCCATCGGAGGAGCCATACCTGGGATAGCTGGCATCGCGCTTTCAATTCCTACGTAGTAAGAAGAAGCGATACCACCGCGGATACGAACGCCTTGGCCACGACGAACTGCGCCGTAGTATGAAGCGCCACTTGCAACCGCTAGGTCTAAATCTAAACCTGAAAGCTGTTTTGCGAACTCTTCGTCAGCATTGATCAACCATTCGTTGATCGTATCTGAAAGACGATCAGCAAGTAGGTTCGATTTTAGAACACCACCATTGAACAGGATTGCTGTTGGCTTGATGAAGTCTGCCGCTGGCGCTTCTGACCCTTGCGTACCGGGCATACCGGGCATGTTTGCAAACGGGTTGAAATCTTGCTGAGCCGTTTCGCTATTTCCAGAAAGCGCATTCGCTTGCTTAGAAAGGAATGCGGCAATGTGACGAGTAATACCTGCGTCTTGAGCGTAAGGCAGACCCATTTGAGTCAGTGCGCCACGCGTCTTTTGTACAGGGTGCTCAGTTACAGCAACTTTAGGGAAGAAGCCGTCCACTAATGTTTGTTGAACTTCTTGCTGAGTCAGTTCTGTTTTCAGTGTTGCGCCAAGCAGTTTAGAACCACGGCTTGGAACAACGATAGGAACAGATTGCAGTTCAGCATCGTTAAGCAGTGCTTCTTTCGCATCACGACATGCGTGAGTCATTGCTTGAACCTGCCAAGGAGCCAGTTCTTTGCCTTCTTGCGCCAGTTTCATCTTCAAGCGGTAAGCCAGTGCTAAGTCCATGTTGTCGCCGCCAAGTAGGATATGTTCACCTACTGCGATACGGTTCAGGCTTAGGTTGCCGTCATCTTGTGTTACTTCAACTAACGAAAGGTCGGTTGTACCACCACCGATATCGACAACAAGAACGATGTCACCAACGTTTACTTCATCACGCCATGTGTCGTTGCTGTTATCAATCCAGCTGTACAGAGCCGCTTGTGGCTCTTCAAGAAGCGTTAGGTGAGTGAAACCAACATTACGTGCAGCTTCTGCTGTTAGGTCACGAGCCGCAGGATCAAACGAAGCTGGAACCGTGATCGTTACATCTTGGTCTGCCAGTTTGTGTTCTGGGTTTGCGTGGTTCCATGCGTCTTTAAGATGCTCAAGGTACAATTCAGTTGTCTTAAGCGGAGATACTTTTTCAACTTCTTCAGGGCTGCCTGCAGGAAGGAAAGCATCGCGACGGTTAACACCACCGTGGCATAACCAAGATTTTGCACTTGCTACCAAACGGATAGGGGTTTTAGAACCAAGGTTACGAGCAATTGCACCCACTAGCGCTTTTGGCTCTGAAGACCAAGGAAGAACGCGAGAGCCCGCATTCATTTCATGTTCGTGCGGTTGGTATAGGAACGAGCCAAGTTGGCTGCGAGTTTCTACTGTACCTGGCGCCGTCAGTTGAGGGATTTGCATCACCTCAACGCGAGCGTCTTCATTGCTTGTGTCGATGTAAGACAAAACGCAATGTGTAGTACCTAAATCGATACCAACACTGAACTTGGGCGCTTGCTCTTGTGAATGCATCTGCGGCGTATGTTCTTGAGAAGAAGACTCGTGCGATGATGGCTGAGTTTGGTGTTCCATTATAGCTCTACCTCTGCCGGTGCAATTACAGATGCATCGTAGTTTTCAGCAAGCTTAGGCAGGTTCATGTCAGTTGCTTTCCAACCTTTGTGAACCAGTGTGCCGTTGAATGGTGCATTGCCCGTTACGTTGCCAGTTAGGCGAATTTCTTGAGGGTTGAAACCTTCAGCGATAGTGATACGTGTTTCTTCATCTTCAGTGCGGATGTGAGACAGCGTTACGTAATCAGCCAATACTTTTTGACCGCCAGTGTGAATAACACGAGCTGCTGCGCCAACTTCTTCATCAGAGAATGACGTTAGGTCTTCTTTTAGGAAGTCAATTAAACGAGCTTCTTGCTGCATGATAGACAGTAGCTGCATTGCTGAATCTGTTGGTGCTGTTGCCAGCTTAGATTCAACTTCTACTACTTTTTCGATCACACGTTCAACTTCAACAACTTTCTCTACTTCGACAATTTTCTCAACTGGCTTTTCAACTTCAACGATCTTTTCTACTGGTTTTTCTACGACTTTCTCAACCACTTTGGTTTTACGAGAAACGGCAATTAGCAGTAGTAAAACGCTTGATGCAGTTAGGCCTGCGTGAAGCATATCAAACGTTTGTGGGATTAGGTTCAAATCAACGATCATAGTGATTTCTCTTTAAAATTGATTTAACGGTATATTCGTCGGTTTAAAGGAATATACAGGTTGGAAAGAAACTCAGTGGCATAAGGCCGAAATGGTCACTTTCAAGCTATAAATATGGGTGGATACTAGCATATTCAAGGCTTAAGGGCTTTATTTAATGTTTTCAATAAACTGGCTTTTTGGTGAGTTAGCTTGAAAGTTAATCGAGATTTGTTGGTTTATTAGCCGCAAATGTCCATGGGTTGTAAATAGTGTTAGTTTTATCCCATTGTGAGAGTCAAAGATAAATAGAGCCTAGCATTCCGGCAGTGTATACTTTCGACTCAAAATAACATCATATGGGAAGCTGTATGCCCCACACTACCGACCCCATAACAGGGTTGAAGAAACGAACTTTGCCGTTAGTTGTCTTTTTTGCCACATTTTTGATGACGGTGTTGTGTTTTGTTTTGGTTGCGGCGAATCAAAATAGGTCTTTGAATGAGAATCTGGATAGCTTTGCTCAGCATCAAACGCTCAGTTTAAAAGCGTTTATTGATAACGATGTCGCTTATATCGGTTCCGGTGCGAATTTTTTCTATTCTAATGATGTCGATAGTCGGGACCGATTTGATCGTTTTGCTCAGCAAACGATTAACGGTTCGAAAAGCCTGATCGGATTGCAGTGGATGCAAAAAGTAGCAGTAGAAGATCTTGCCGAGCACACCGCCAAAATGAAAGCTCAATACCCATCCTATAGAATGTTTACTATCCCTAAACATGGGCCAAAAACTTATGGTTATGTCTTGGATGGCGAGCCCGTATTTATCGCGACAGATATTTATCCGAATGATCCAGTGAACAACGGTGTTTTGGGTTTTTACTCTTCTCGTGAGCGGTTTAATCTGGTCATTGATAACATTAAAAAAACACGTAAAGCGAATATTTCAGACAAAGTTCGCTTGCTTCAAGACGGCTTAGATCAAAATACACCAAAGACCGGCATGTTGGTTTATCACCCTGTGTTTGAAGGCGAAAGCGATAATCTACTTGGCGTTGTGATTGGTGTGGTTCGAACGACTTACTACTTTGAAAATCTACTGGCTTCGGCAGTGGGAGACATGGATGTCTATATTCGTGTTACCGATACGGGTTTCGAAGCAGAAAACTCCCCAATATTGTTTGAAACCGAGGGTTATGAAGCGGTATCTGGGCACCACATTACCAAAACAATCTCACTGACCAATCGAGATTGGAAGGTCGATTACAAAATAGATTCATGCATCTCTTTCTATGGTTATCTGGTGTTAACCGGAATCGCGTTAGTCGGAACAACTATCTCATTGCTGTTGGCGTATATCGTTAATATGCAAATCCGAGAGAAAGAGCGCTTGTATCAAATGCTTGATAAAAGAACAGAAGAGCTTCGTTTTCTAGCCAACCACGACAGCCTGACCGAGGTTTATAACCGACGTGCTTTCAATAAGATGTTAGATAAAGCGATACAGCGAAATGAACCCTTTAGTCTCATCGGATTTGATGTCGACAAGTTCAAAGGCATTAACGACCAATTCGGTCACCCTGCAGGGGATGCTTTACTCATTCATGTAATTAAATTGATTTCAGTGAGCTTGAAAGAGGGGGATAACCTGTTTCGTATAGGTGGAGATGAGTTCTGTATCATTTCTAGTATTACAAACCATGAAGCCCTAGAACGATACTTACAATGTATTCTAAGAACAGTGAGCCAGTCTCATTGTGAGCACAAAGGTCGACAGCTCAGTTGTACTTTGAGTATTGGTGCTGCTATTTACGCTAATGAAAACACGGAAGAGATTCTGCAAAAAACAGACAGTATGCTCTATCAAAGTAAGTCGAATGGCCGAAATCGAGTGACAATTGCAGGCTAAATGAGCACTTGATACAACTAGGGTCGAGTTCTGTATTGGGCTCATGTACAATTTCACAAAATTTTTGACGAGAGAATTAGGCGACGTATGAATCACAATCGAGTTGTGTGTTTCGATTTGGAAATGTGCTGTTGGAGCGAAGACGGTGTGGGAACAACAGGAGAGATCATTGAAGTTGGTCTTGCTGAGATTGATCTAGCATCCGGTACTATCGTGAAGCGAGCACAATACTACGTTAAGCCAGAGAAAGACGAAGTCTCTCTATTCTGTGCCGAGTTAACGGGCATTACACCTCGTAAAATCGAAAAGCAGGGTCGCCCATTAGAGTCTGTCATCAAGTCGATGATTAAGAACTTTGGTGGTCCCAAAAAAATCTACGCAGCGTGGGGACGTGACGACCTTATCTTACACAAAGAGTGTATTGAAAAAGGCATCGAGCCTCCGTTTAGCGAGTTCTTAAACATCGCAACGCTTTACCGTGTTCAGAATCGCTTGAAAGACAAACGCATTGGTCACCGCGCTGCTCAAGAAGCCAAAAATATTGAGTGGGAAGGTCGTCAGCACTCGGGTTATGTCGATGCTTATAACCTCGCGAAGTTGGCGTTAACGATGCTCTAGATAGCAGCAGTGAACACCCGAACATAGAAAAGCCATCTACTTGTAGATGGCTTTTTGGTTTAATTTTTATCGGTATTTCTAAAGATTAACTCATTTTTTAATGACCAAGCTCGAGTTACTTACCATACCTTCGACCCTGTCGGTGATGTGAACCAGTCCGTTTGAAGTGTACCGCCAGACTCTGCCCACGTGGTTAGATGTTCATATGCTTCACAAGTATCAATACGTTCGTATGGGTGAGACCATTGGCCTGGGATATCTAGAGCCCATGGGTGGCCAGTCGTGTTTTGATAGTATTCACCTTCACTTGTTACTGTATCATCATCACCAGCACCGAATATTGCGGTATCTGCTACATCTGTATTTGGATAGTTCATCAAGTGAATCTCTCTACCTCTCGCGTTGCCTTTGTATATGAACGGGTTAAAATCCGTATTGCTTAGCGCAGGAATTGAACCATCAATCACCAGCGAGACACTGTAATCGATTAAGCTTCGTGCATCACCTGACTCTGTGTTGTAAAAGCTATAAGTGCTTGTACTTGGCAGCATCGCCGCGACACTATCAATCACAACAAATACCAACTCGCCTGAGTGACCGGCCTCTGGTGTTAACGCTGCGGTAGAGCCGTTGTATGTTTTGGTCAGTGAAGTGACATCCGTGTCTTCAAGCCCTGCTAACGAAATAGCGAAACCATTGTCTTCAGCCGCTCCACGAGCAATAGCTTGGCCGTAGTAATCAAAACGAGTTATTTGGTTATTCGCGTTTGTATAAACACCTAATGCGTAGTGGCTAACAAAGTCATTCAGATCGTAGTCACCCTCATTTGGCCATAAATCTTCGTAGGCTAATGTGTACCATCCACTGGTTGGTGTTCGGCTATAGAAAGCGATTGTCGGATCGTTTGGTGCGTAGTCGTTTGCATCTGATACACCATCACCGTCACTATCCCCAATTGAAGGCCATGCAATCTCAGCGATTTCACTGATCAGCCCATTCTGGTCAATAGCGATGACCTGAACCTTCCAAAGTTCTCCAACTTCAGTTTCACTGGCCGGCAACGTGGCATTACTGTTGTCATTTTTTCCGACAAACTCATCATCCACATAGAACCCTTGACCTACATCGACAAACCAACGGTAGCTATAAGTTACAGAATCACCGTCTGGGTCTTCCGGTGTTGGACCGGTTACTGTCACAACCAAGTCGTCATTATCACCGAGTCCAGTGCTGCGACTTAGAGTTGGTGTAGAAGGAGGGGTATTAGCAATGGTGACATAAGTAACACTGATAAGGCTGTAATCCAGCGTGGTTAGCCAACCGTCGTTATTCACATCAATATCTAGGTCTACATTCACAAGACTGTCGTCAAGTGAAGCGATAGGGAGGTCAAAAACGGTTGTCGACCAGTTATTGTTGGTACCTTGTAAGAACCCGGGAGTAAGTAAAGAACCGTCAACAGCGATACTGTCGTATTCTCCGTTTTCTCCGTGGTGTGCTTCTGAATCAACATCATAAGCGTAAATAGTGAGTGTCGCTGCGGTAATCTGTGCGCCATCAGGGACCGTTAAATTATGTTGCCAAGAGTAGTCTTCGTTTGCTCGGCTGTAGATGTCGAAACCATAACCAGAAGGCGCGATGTAATGTGGTGAGGTACTACTTGCATCGATCTTTTGAGTCACTGTTATTGAGCCATCACCGTTAGTGGTTGTTGTGTTTTCTGTTGCAGCTGCAAACGTCTGTTGCGAGAAAGAACACATAGCGACTGAACCCATCACCATTAGAGATTTTTTAATATTTTTCATGGCAGCTATCCTTAGTCAGAATCCAGAACAATGTCGCAAGAAACTAGCAAATCAGTAGTGACGTTATCTAGGTCAACGGTACTTCTACACTCTTGACCACGCACCTGAGCAACGATTTCCAATCCTTCCCAGTTGGTTGGAATGCTAAAGTCACTCACTAATTCACCATCGCGGTTCGACATACCAGAGTAGAAGGCTTGAGAATCTGTTTGGTCTGAGGTCACGCTGTATAGTTTGATGATGTGGGAACCGCGAATTGGAGCCGGCTCACCGTCTTTGTATGAAAAACTACTGACGACAATGACGCTCATTGTTCGCGAAGCCGTTCCACGCCACTCAAAACTGTCCGGTACAGCAATATCAACAAAAGTCGTATTGGCAGCTGTTGCGGCAGGACTCGCAGCGCTGTCAGTTGAGCCGCTTGCACCACCTCCGCCACCAGAACTGCCGGACCCGCCACCACCGCAGGCGATGAGAGACATTGATGTGACCGATGTTAAGAGGAGTGTTTTTAATTTCATCATCATAATCTTCCGTAATTAATTGAGGCCGTGTAAAACTTAAAGAGCAATGACTGTGCCAGTTTTTATGTTTTTGATAAAAAAGGAAAAATTTGATTTTTTGATGTGGTTTGAAATTAATTGTATATCAGCATCTCAATTAGAGAATCAATCTGACGATAACGAATAAATGACGGCCTGATAATGAGATTTGATAGGGAATTGGATTCAGTTTTCACGAATGCTGAGTGAGGAAAGTTGAATCTGTAATAAGAGACATTTGACTGGTATTTCTCTTGTTCAATAGGTGGTGGGTATCGGTTTTTACATCAACACAAACAGAATGAAAAGAATGTTAATTCTTAATAAATGTCAGAAGCGCTTTAATTAATATTAAATCGCAGGTTTCGACCTTGATTAGGCAGAGCTAGATGGTAGCGTTAGTTCACCCAAAACAAATAGCACAAGAGAAGCCAAACCAAAAAGCGATGATCAGGCCTGTCTATTCCATGGCTATATTGGCTAAAAACGAAGAGCAAGCACGCGAAGTTGCTAATCAGTTGAATGCAGTAAAGTTAGGCTTCGCTGAAGTTATGGTTAGTGAACTTGGATTCAAACTGGAACTTTAATTTCGCTAAAACAGAATTGTGACCTCGTTTTCAGATTGCGTAACGACGAGATCTTAGTATGGGGCCATGGCAAGTTTAGAGTTAAACCTTGGCTATGTTTAAAGGTGAGTGAGTTTACGTGACTGACTCACCTTGTTGCTATTTTATATTGTTACTCGCTGAGCTTATATTTAGCTTAATTATTGGCTAAACTTATCACTACTCTTTTCTATGTATGGTTTGCTATTAGTTCGACCAAACAAACACTTTTTTGATGACCTTTTTATTTATGAACACCTCGCCGAAATGAACGCCAATAGCCATGAAAAAATCACCTTAGACGCTTCGGGCATCGAGTTGATTAATAACACACTCATTGATTCGGAATCTGGTAAGCGGGTCACCTTATCCCCCTCAGAAGGCCTGATTCTTGAGCATCTAGTGAAGAACAGCCCAAAAGCCGTTGGTCGAGACTTTTTACTTGAGCATTGCTGGCCGGGCAGTTCACTTAATGTCGCGGTTAAGAACATTCGCACGGCATTAAATTCATTTGAGTGTGATTGCAAAATCTTAACGGTTCAAAAGGAAGGGTATAGCTTCAATGGTTTGAAACGGCGTTGTTGCCTAAATTAGTTGAACCTTTTCCAAGTCCTGTGATCTGATCATTTGAAACGATTGGAATGGTGGTGATATGGGTAAAGCAAACAAGAAGATAACTAACTGGACGGAGTACAATAAGGCTCTTTGTAAACGTGGTTCGGTTACATTCTGGATAGATGATTCAGCCGTAGATGCATGGCGATGCAAAACTCATCATGGTAAGCGTGGGAGAGGCTTTCAGTACTCTGATACAGCGATTGAAACCGCCTTGATGATTAAGGGCATCTTCTCTCTTCCTTTACGTGCTCTTCAAGGCTTTATCGACTCTATCTTTGAGCTATTAGATGTTCCACTAACGTCTCCTGACTACACCTGTATCAGTAAACGCTCGAAGACAGTTCAGGTCAAATATCGCAATAAATCGAGAGGGGCTATTCGCCATATAGCCATTGATTCTACTGGCCTCAAAGTCTTTGGTGAGGGGGAGTGGAAAGTGAAAAAGCATGGTACAGAAAAACGTAGGACATGGCGCAAACTGCACTTAGCTGTGGATGTGGATACTCACGAAGCGATTAGTGCGGAAGTCAGTCTTGTAAATGTAGGCGATAGTGAAGTGTTACCGACGTTACTCAACCCACTACGTAGAAAGGTCGCTGCCGTATCCGCCGATGGAGCATATGACACAAAAAATTGCCACGAGACTCTGAAAAATAAAGGCTGTACTCCGTTAATACCGCCTCGAAAGAATGCAGCTCTTTGGGAAGACGGTCATCCCAGAAACAAAGCGGTAATGGCTCTGAGAGATGGAACAATATCGGAATGGAAAACAGAGTCTGGTTATCACTATCGTTCAATATCTGAGACTGCTATGTCCCGATATAAAGGACTAACAAGCGATAAATTGAGCTTGAGATGTTACAACGCTCAAGTGGGCGAAATCATGGCGAATGTCAAAGCGATTAACAAAGTCATAGGACTAGGTATGCCCGTTAGAAGCTAACGGCTAGCTACATATGGTGTCGTTGATCTTCAAGCTGATTTGATCATATATGGACACTTCCTATTGGCAAGTAGTAAATCTGAAAGTTTTAGGTAAAAGATTGCAGACATATATCCGAGTTCAAGGACTCTTAATGATTTCCGCTGAGCATGCTCTTATCAACAACACGAACTTGAAAGTCCTAAGATCAAATCAGAGTTCCATACTCACGGTCTTACCTGTTTTCTCATTTCCACTTCATGCGCAATTTTAGATAGATAGTAATTCAGGATTATAGTGTTGCTGATTAGCCAATAAAGCCCATGCAATTCGAGCATTCCGATTAGCTAGTGCGACTATTGCAACATTCTTGTGTTTTCGTTTCAGTAAGTCATTCAACCAGCGGTGAGTATAAGTGGTTGGCTGTTGCTTTAAGTGCCCAAGAACAGCTCTTGCACCATGCACTAGTAGTCTTCGTAAATAGCCATCCCCCCGCTTGCTTATACCAAGCAATACTTGTTTGCCACCCGTTGAAAACTGCTTAGGTACAAGTCCAATCCATGCAGATACCTGCCGTCCATTATTAAAAGATGCGGGGTCACCTATACTTGCAACAAGTGCGGTGGCAGTTATAGGGCCAATTCCAGGGATCTCTGCGATTCTTTTAGAATCAACATTCGTACTGTGCCATTGTTCAATTTCTTTTGTTAACGCACTAATTCGTGAAGAAAGCTCATCAATTAGTTCTTTTAAATGAGTAACCACGCAGCGAATCGGTGGCGTCAAATTATTTTCAGCATCCTCTAAAACCAGAGGGAGCTGCTTGTTAAGTGATGCACTTCCTTTAGGAAAGACAAGACCAAACTCAGCCAGCAACCCACGTAATTGATTAGTTTGGCCAGTTTTCATTGAAACTAACCTTTCTCTAGCTTTGTGAACAGAAAGGATTGATTGCTGTTCAATCGATTTTATAGGTACGAAACGCATGTTAGGGCGAGTTACCGCTTCACAGATTGCTTCAGCATCAGCGGTATCGTTCTTATTTGATTTCACATAGGGCTTAACAAACTGCGGAGGCATAAGTTTAACGTCATGACCAAATTGCTTGAATACTCTTGCCCAATAATGAGCACTGGAGCAAGCTTCCATACCAACAAGACAAGGAGGCATATTGGTCAACGTTTCGGACAACTTCTTTCTGCTGATATTTTTCTTCAAAAGAACTTTGCCTGATGAATCTACTCCGTGAAGAGCAAAAGAAGATTTAGCTAAGTCGATACCTAAAGTTGCAATGGTCATGGTCTCTTCCTCATTTATGTTACCGACTATAAGTTTAGACGGTGGGTGGAAGTGTCCATATCATTAACAACGCCGTTTGAAACAGGTCGGTAGTTATTTATCGATGCCAATACCTACCGCTGAAGCGCATGTTGAAGCTGCGTTTTCAGAGAAAGCCGCCATCGTTTCAGAGAAAACCACCATCGTTGATGAGTTAACATTACCGACACCGTTTAAGCCTTCAGGCATGAACCAACAAGCTGGGCAATCAAAGCAACAGGATCCACAATCACGTCAGTTCAAGGCGAAGCACTTTATCGCTCGTCACCAATCTCGTATTGCCGGAATGGTAGTCAGCGCGCTTCTTCTCATGCTGTTTTATCAGTTTGCTTTTTTTATAGATAAGAGTGCGTACCGAGGTATGGATGTTTATCACGACAGTTTGAATTTTGATGAAGAAGTCATAACAGAGCTGGATGCCGTGTCAGAGCTCGGTGTTGATTCGCTCTATCTGCATCGCATTGGTGTTGGGTGTCAAAATATCCAAGCCGTCGCCTTGATAAATGGACATTGGAAAGAGATAAGCCATCAGTTTAAAACTGTCTCTTGCGAAGTCGACAATAACAATGAGCGAGGGCAATAAGTATGAATCGTAAGTTTTGGATGCCTATCTTATTGACGCTGTTTGTGATTCTAAATGCAGGCTTAATCTCTGGGCTCGCAACCAAAAGTACCTATCGATTTTCTGCGGAATACCCGATGGTCGGGTGGGAGAGAATCTCGCTCCGATTGGAAAATGGTCGAGTCAAAATGCAGTACATTGGCTATGACATGGATGGGAATGTCGCTCAAACCAAGCAAATGTTTGGTGTGTTCTTGCGCTGGGGGAATCATTACTACCTTTATCAATTAGACCAGGATCAGGCCCAAGATAAGCAGACATTCAATATCAAGCATTTATACATTCAACAAACACAAGGCAAGCGCAGTGTGTTGGTATCGAATCAGCGCGGCCTTTATGTCACTAAGAAGGGCACGCCGTTAGAGCTCAAAGGCATCATGCATGGCGACCGCTTACGCTAATACAGAGGCTTAATGCTAGTAGAGAGCCTTTGGTTAGCTTTTACCGAGTACGTTCAGCTTAGTCTTGATAAAGTCACTGTGGTCAACGTAGAGCAGCTCCGCTGTTTTACGGATCACAGAATCTTCGATAGGGTCAATTTCCCCGTCGGCATGCGCTACTTCCCACATCGCTTTGATTAAGTCGATTCGCACTGGCTGAGATAGGTCTCTGAGTTGCGATGTAAAGTCATACAGCGATACTGATTGCTCTACTTTCGGCTCTGCTTGCGCGAGCAGTACCTTTGCTTGTTCTTCATCTAAATCCAGCAAACGCTGCAGAAGCTGTAGCTTAGCGACTCTTTCTGATTCATTGATCTGATGGTCGGCACCCGCGACTTCACACAACAAACTCGCGATGGCGATATTAGGTGATGTGCCTTGGTTTTTGCTTAGGTCCTGGCCTTCAATCAATTGTTTAAACATTGATGTGAGAGAATTGAACATAACGAGCTCCAGTTAAAATTTGTATCGAGTTCCGTAACGCTGATAGCTATCAACTATAACCATAAGCATAAGCATAAGCATAAGCATAACTATTGGGTCTACAGAGTGTGATCGCAAGCGTCTTTACTAAAAACTGACATTACGGATACGCGAGCGATAAGGAGCATTTTATCAATCGGGCTCTGGGAAACGGGTAATTTTACCGTCGCCACTGAGTGTCGTGATCGATTGCGGTTTCCCATCAGTGTCTAGCCTCAATTCTCCAATCGCACTGCGGTTTGAAAGGCGATAGAAGGTCTGATTGTCAGGGCTTCGCTTTTCGATCTTCAAGCGTTTACGCTTAGTGAAGTAGTTCAAAACTGAGCGAGGGCTGTATAACAGGCGGTCCCATACATCGCAGAATTTAAGCAGCGGAGCAGGGAACTGATTTTTAATACCACTGCAGGTGATTTGATAGATGTTCGGGCTGTTGCGACGATACCTAAGCTTGATGTCATAAGCGAAGGAGTAGTGAACGTCACCAGAAAGTACCACAAAGTTGGTTGGTGTTTTGGTATGTGTAAAGATGCTAATCAGCGTATTAGCACTGCCCGGATGTGCCATCCAGTTTTCAGCGTCAATCACTAATGGCTTGCCGATTGTGGTCGCCATCTTTTGCAGTGTTTCAATAAACTTCACGCCAAACATCGGTGCAGCAGAAACGATCACCACTTTATCTTGATTCATTAACTGATGTTGAAACTCAATCAAGGCTTCCCAGTCCATTAAACCTGAAGGCTTGTTCATGCGTGACTCTGAACGCCAACGACGCGTACGAGTATCCAACACAATGACTTTGGGTGAGGTATCTATTGTGTAATGCCACTCTTCAAAGCGACTCAGCATCTCAATAAAGGCTTGATGCTTGTCTGGCTCGATGTTGCCAATAGAGTGAGTAGTCGCTGCATTGCCGGCTTCATTATGAGTTTGTTTACTAATGCGCGGTTGTTTAGTAATGAGCGGTTGAGCGACAAAAAGCTGTTTTGCTTGCTCGATAAACGTTTCATCGAAGCTCTCCGGTTTGTTACCCCAACCTTGACACATCCAGTAAGCCGCAAGGCCGTTACCAATGACTTGGGTCGCGAACTGGTTTTGGTCGACGGCATGCTCCCAACCCACGGTAAGGTTCCAATCATCCGTCACATCGTGATCATCGAAGATCATGTACGTTGGAATATGCGCGAACAGACGTTGCACTTGCGGTAAGCCAGCAATGAAATCATCCATGATGACGCTTTCATCACGCCATTGTTGCTGCTCAGTCGGTGTTAATTGGCGTCCACCTTGAGTGAAGTTATTCTCAATTAAACGCTCTCGATTGACGCATTGCCACAGTGTCGGAGACCAAACCAATAAGTACATCGCGATAAACTCAGACAGCGTGACCAAGTGGTTTTCACAATCGGTAGAGCTAAAAATCGGCACGCCACGGTTCGGGAATAACTTATCGAGCATGGATTCTGAAGCTGTGTGGTGCGGCAAATAGTGATGACGCTGGTATAAGTGGTATTCACTGTTATACAGAGCGTCACTGTTGTTGATTTGTTTAATTTGCGAGTCAGTCGGTAAGCTTTCGCCTACAAGGCCAAGCAGGTGAATCACTTGTTGAATAGCATCAAGTGTTGGGCCTGCCACATGGTCGGCGTAGATCTGATCGCCGCTCATCATCAGCATGTCGGGTCTTTCAGCGACGGTTTGATCGGCCATCTTGTTATCGGCTGCAACTAGGCTGTCTTTGCTTGGATGATGCGGGTTGCGGCAAGAGCCATGAAGAATGTAATCAGCTGAGGTCGATATCTTAAACTCAACGCGAGATTTACCGTTGTAAACAAGGTGATGGGCGAGCTCTTTTAGTGAACCTGACTCTGTGTGAATGTCATATTCAAGCAGCGTATTAGTCGGAAACTCACCTTGTAAGCGAATTAGCGTTATCCACGCATGTGTACCGATTTGAATCGAATCATGTTCTTCAAGCGATGAGGTATAAAACGGCTGGTCTTGTGCTGCTTCAGAATCGTCTATTTCTTGAGTATGAAGCTCGGCTCTGCCTGTAAGAGGCGAGCTGGTGGCTAACCAAAGTACCACTTCAGTCGCGGTGGTTTTTCTTAAAATGGGTCCGGCGAGTAACAGGGGAAGAGATGATGTCGTAGAGGGTTTCAATACGGTACCTAAAATCGTTGGTGGCTAGTCGTCGTGGTGTTCTTTTGTTTCGAGCTTGTTCGTGTCTGGCTTTGTGGTTCCAAGCGTTGATGCTTCAAATTCTACTGAGTCAGATTCTGTTGATTATGCTCTGCAATCTCAGGCTCTGTCGTTTCAGATTCTGTTGATTCAAGAACTTCGATAACTTCTGAGCTAGAAAGTTCATGGCCCATTAGAAATATTGCCAATAGGGCATCGGCTTTGGTCTTGGTATCGGAAGGCTCGTCTAATAACAGTTCGAGCTTTTCTCGAATCATAGCAATCTCGTGCTCAACAAAGCCACGGCCTTCTTCATCCCCTTGATTGTCTTCAGGGGCATTATCGAATTCAAGAAATAGCATGTCACCGTCTAGGTTGGTATCCACCAAACGCTCAGGCAACCACGCCTCACCCATAACAATATCTGGATCGGAATCTTTGGGTAAGTGATCTATAATGTTTTGTAATTCGGAGACTTTCACAATACTTTCATTTAACCGAGAATATTCTACATTGTAACGGTCAATGCCGAGCAAACCTAAAAATAGTTAGCCGTCATGGTTAATAAATGTCTAATCAGTAAAACAATATTTTTTTCAAAGAGTAATTACACAAGAATGAAGCTCAAATATTTACCGACTCTTCCTTCATCTGGATTGGTTTTACTAGGTAGCGCTTTCCTAAGTGGCATTTTCGTAAGTGCTAATGCGTGGGCCGCTGAAGAGCAAGAGTGGGGCATCGCTGCAATGTTCCGTACAGCAAGCATCCCTTATGACACGTCTGGTGGCGACCAATCGGTTAGCTCATTCGTACCGATGCTGTTTTTCAAGAACGATTATGTGTTTATTGACGGTACTGAGATGGGGGCATACCTCTATCAAACTGACGATGAGAAGTGGTCTTTCAATGCTATCTCTCGCATGCGCTTTATTGATATTCCTGCATCTGAGCAGAACGCGATTGAAGGCGATACGGCGGACTTTGGTGCTCAACTGACCTACCAACTTGATGATTCTTGGTCTGTCGAGACGGAGTTAATGAGCGACAGTGAATACAACTTCCACGGTAACTTACGAGCTAAAGCCAAATATGAAACTGGAGATTGGGAGTTTTACCCGAGCGCGACGCTGCGTTATAAAAGTGCTGATTTTAACAGTGAGTATTACTCCGCATCTAATGAAACCATTGGTGCTGGTGTTGACTTAAATGTTGGTGTTGAAACGCGTTACCATGTGGTTTCTAACTTGTACTTATTGGGTTCAACCAGTGTGACTCGATTGGACGATAACGCTTACGATTCTTCGATTGTTGAAGACCGTTATCAGGGGGAATTGTACCTTGGCTTTGGTTTCTTTAACGACAAAGAGAAAGCGCCAAAACCTAAACTGAGCAATGCGCCTTACTTACGTGTCGCACACGGCTGGGGAACGCCATCCAATATTGGCGACATCATGAAGTTCAATAGAGAAAAAGACGAATACAACAACCAGTTGACCTCGTTCTTCTATGGACACCCGTTAACCGATGAGATCTTCGGTTTGCCACTGGATATCTATTTAACCCCAGGTATTGCGCACCACTGGAGTTCAGACGTTCAATCGAGCAGCACCGAATACATTATCGCAATCAAGGCGTACTACACCTTTGATTGGCCAACTCAGTGGCGTGTTGGTGTGGCAGAAGGTATGTCTTACATCGATTCGATTACCTATATCGAAGGCTCTGAGATGGACCGTAAAGGTTACACCGCAAGCCATCTATTGAACTACTTAGACTTCTCATTCGATGTCAACGTTGGCGACTTGATTGGTAAGAATGACTTGAACAACTTATGGTTCGGTTATTCATTGCATCACCGTTCTGCAATCTTTGAAAAATCCTCTCAGTATGGTCGTATCAAAGGCGGTAGTAACTACAACACGGTTTACTTCCAGTACGAGTTTTAACGACAACCTGTAGTTTAAAGTTCAGTTTAACGTCATACAAGCCAACTTCCGTTTACGGGGTTGGCTTGTTTTGTATGGCTTTCACAAAAGTGGTGTGATCAATGTATTTTCTGCTTTTTGTATAAACGACTTATGTATCCTTTTTATTTGTAACCTTGCCGTAACAGCGATATTGCCTCACTCGCTCTCTAATTATCTACAGAAAACATGATAACTCTCTCACATGTTTAGCTTAAATGCTTAAAGGTTTAAGCATTAAATTTTGTTCGGGTAATCCCATAATCACAAAAGGTAAATGACCACATTGCTGACAGTGTTACTCAGATGGGAATATCCGTTGTGAAACGTTTATACACAAAGGTCGATACGAGAAATGATAAAAAAAAGCCTTTTAGCTACCTGTACCCTCATGGCTAGCATGTCTGCGTTCGCTGATGTCACAATCACCGAACTTACCGTTAATCCACAGCTCTACCCAGTAGGGTTTGAACAACATTTACAAAGAAACTTGGACTTCTTTGTTGATGGCGTAGGTGTTGATCAAAAAGCCAAAGTTCCATACGACACGATTTTCGTCGATAAAAATGGCCAGATTGAACACGACTATTATGTCAACACAACAGAGATTGGCCTGTACCTAAATGTGCTTGTTGAAGCACATAAAAACGGCAATGCTGATGCACTAATACGTATCCATGAAACACTGGATGCGTTGGCAGGGGCTCCTACTTGGAAAGGTCTGTTCTTCTGGCCTTACGATATTGAGGGAGAGCAACTGAAACCAAACAAAGATGGCATTGTTCCCGCCGTAGATAACGCAAACTTAGCATTTGCTCTTGCTGGTGTAGCCGGCGCTTATCTTGACTCAAAGCAATCCGACGAAAAAGAAGTCGTTGCTAAGGTTGAGTCTATTCTTAAGAGCCAAACAGATGGTTGGTCAGCACTCTATGATGAAAGCCGAGGTCTGCTCTATTCTGGGTGGTCAACGAAGAAAGAAGCGCCACTATCATATCATATAGATCGTAAGGCAAATGAGAGTCGATTAGCCCCAGTCTGGGCTCACCTGATTACTCAAAACTCAGAAAATACGGTCCCGAAAACAGCGTTCAATGATATGGAGTTATATACGCAAGACTACTATCTCGATGGCAAAAAATATTCGCCTATGTTGACTTGGGATGGTGCTTACTTCCAAGGCATGCTTTCGATGATTTGGTTGGAAGAACGCTCATTGATCCCAGATTTCTCTATGATCGAAGATATGACAGAGATCCAAAAGTACCACGCTATCAAGCATCAAATTCCTTTCGTGTCGTCCGCAGCAACGGTTGACGATGGTTATGCGGCATTCGGTGTCCCAGAGCTATCAGAGTCTAAAGTCCGTTTTAACAATACTGATATTGCTGGTGGTGATACCGGTACACCTCATGCGCTAGCGCTTTCTTACATGGTGAATCCATTTGAAGCCGTAAAACTGTTGAACACAGTAATCGACTACTACCCACAACTTGAAACGCCATATGGCTGGTATGACGCGATAAACGGCAAAGGTGAAACCTCGACGAAAATTCTGTCTCTAGACCAAGGTATGTTTGTCGGTGCCTTCCTTTCACCGGCTATCAACCAAGATGTGCGTAAGTACCTAGAAAGTAAAAATTACTACGCAGCCATCGTGGATATGTACGAGACCTTTGAACCGAATAATAAATAGAAAAGGATTTGAGTCGTGAATTTTGAAAAAGCAGTGAACATTATCAAAGCAGCAAGCATTATCCCATTCATGGCAATTGCGATTCCATCCGTTGCTTATGCTGATGAAGCGCAAGAAGAGGTGGAAGTGGGTTTGTGGAGTGACCATCAATACCGCGAGTTGATTCTGGAAACGGAGTCGGCCAAAAGTAGTAATGCGCCACCTCGAACTCGTGCACTAACGGGTATCGAATACGAACACATTGATAACGAAAATCAACCCAATGAAGAGCTTCTTCACTATATCTACGCTGATGGTTTCACCCGTGTGACGGATAACTTCAGTATGGGTTACGTACTTAAAGAAATACACCATAGCCGAGGTGGTGAAAGTACTGGATTGAGTAATTATTCAGAGCTGATTCCAAGTTTTTACTGGCGTCAAAATGACAACGTTGCTTACAACTTGATGTTGTCGTACGAAAAAACGATCGGTGAATGGCATTATGACAAATACATGGCAAAACCGGGAATTGACCTTAGCTTTGGCCGCCACTTCTTACACTTAAGTGCAGAGCTTGGCTACAAAGATGAAAGGCAAGGCCCGGGTAGTCGAGGTGCATTCATTGAGTCTGAGCCACTGTATCTATATCGCTTAGATAACGGCATTAATATCGGTGCAAAGGTGATCTATGTCGAAGAGCACAATGACTTCAACTATGTCGAGTTTGCTGTTAAGCCTTTGGTGCAGTTCAACTTTGATAACGGCAACTACCTAGAGCTGCGTTATGAGAGAGGTACGTTGGACATGGGTTCAGATCCAAATAACCGCGACCATTTTGACTATGATGTTTATGCGTTATACGCGGATTTACCAATCAACGAACACTTCTCTTTCTTGGCAGATATTCAGGTGAAAGATCGTCACGCGGACCCGGCACCTTGGACAGGGGACCAATTGGTTTGGTTCTCTAAAGTCGGGATTGTTTGGAAGTTCTAACAAACAACTTTAGTTATCGTGGGGTTGCTATTCGGCTGAAACAAACGCGGATTTGACAACCCCACATCTAACCACTTGCACTATTGTTTGGATACACCGCGAAGGAAGGTGTGACCTAAATAGTGAGCGCATTTATAGATAGGAATGCAGAATCATGGCGAAAGTAACGCTACAAAATGTAAACAAAGTCTATGACAACGGCTTCCACGCTATTCACGATGTGAGTTTAGACATCAAAGATGGTGAATTCATGGTGCTTGTTGGTCCATCTGGCTGTGCTAAATCGACGATGCTGAGAATGGTTGCAGGCTTAGAAAGTATTACCGATGGGCAGCTTGTGATTGGTGACCGAGAGTGTAATGACTTGCCGCCAAAAGACCGTGGTATCGCGATGGTATTCCAGAACTACGCGCTGTACCCGCATATGACCGCTTACGAAAACTTAGCATTTGGTTTGGAAACGGCAAAGAAATCAAAAGCAGAAATTAAAGAACGTGTCACCAAAGCAGCCGAGCTTCTTGAAATCACGGATCTGCTAGATAGAAAGCCAAAGCAGATGTCAGGTGGTCAGCGTCAGCGTGTTGCCTTAGGGCGCGCAATGGTACGTAACCCGGATGTGTTCTTATTCGATGAACCGCTATCTAACCTCGATGCCAAACTGCGAGTGTCGATGCGTCGCCGAATCATTCGCCTGCATAACCAGCTTCAAGAGTCGGGTAAGCCAGCAACCATGATCTACGTAACCCATGATCAGGTTGAAGCGATGACCATGGGAGATCGTGTCTGCATCCTTAATCAAGGCCAAATCATGCAAGTCGATACACCAATGAATGTGTACCACAACCCAAAAAACAAGTTTGTTGCTGAGTTTATTGGCTCTCCAGCCATGAACATGCTTGAAGGCACTCTATTGGAACAAAGCGGAAAAGTGTGCGTTCAACTCAATGAACACACCATCGAACTGTCGCAAGCACATCAAGAGAAAGCGAAAGAGTGGGTAGGGCACCGCGTCCACCTTGGTATTCGTCCAGAGCACTTATCGGTCTCTAATCAAGCGAATCAAAACACGCTACCGGCAAAAGTTGAGGCGAAAGAAGAGCTAGGGTCAGAAGTCTACTTACACGTCACCATCTTCGATAAACCAGTGGTTTGTAAGCTACTCGATACCGAGCAAACACCTGATGTCGGCACTCATTGTCACATTCAACTTCAAGTCGAGAAATGCCACGTCTTTGATGACGCTTCTCAAGAAAATATCCACTACACAGAATCAAAATAAGTTTGGAGTAAAGCTTTATGCACCACATTCAACCTGGATCACAAATGAGCGTTGGCAATGAAAGCCTAAACCTCACGTTCAACGCAGATGGCGTACTAGGCGCAATTCGCAGTGATCGTTTAATGGTGTCTTTGTTCGATACGCCTGACTCAGAAATGGCGATCTCGAATATATTCCTTCGCGTTAAAGGTGAAGGCAAATTAAATGTCACACCATTGCTTTTTTTTAATAACAAGATTGAAACGTTTAAGCAGAGCGATGGTTCACTACAGTGGGTAACAACAACGGAAGACTTTGAAGCCGTTGTGTCGATTAAAACTGTTGACCATGCATTTTTCTACGATGTGAATATTACGAATCTCTCTTCACAGCCACTGATATATGACCTGATTTACGGTCAGGACGTTGGTCTTGCGGATGAAGGCGCGGTTAAAACTAATGAATTGTACTGTTCTCAATACCTAGACCATCAAATCTTTGAAAACCAAATGGGTTACGTGGTTTGTAGCCGTCAGAACTTACCTCAATCTTCAGGCAACCCGCGCATTCAATTGGGTTCTCTTTCTCCTGTCGTTGGCTACAGCACCGATGGTTTCCAGTTCTTTGGTAAGGAGTTTAAGTTAACAGGCGAGGCCGCAGCATTGAACGCGCCACAACTTGAAAACCAAAAATATCAATATGAGATGGGTTACATCGCGCTTCAAACTGAAGAAGTTACGCTTGCAACAGAATCGTCTAAGGAAATGGTTTTCTATGGTGTTGTCACTGCGGACTTCCCGAAATCAAATTCGGGCGAGCATATCGCACTGGAAGAGATTACAGCTAAGCACACTCAACTGACGTTATCTGAAGAGATGGAACGTGAGCCTTTATCTTGTGTGCACCAACCTAAAGGCGAGTACCTGCAGGGCGGAAAGCTGAGCGAGAAAGAGATCACAGAGTTCTTCGGTGATGATCAAACGTTCGCAGACGTTAAAGACGGTGAATTGCTGTCATTCTTCTACGGCGACAACAAATACGTGACTTTGCCAGAAAAAGAGAAGCACCTAGAGCGTATGACAGGTCATGTGATTGCGTCGGGCAATAATCAAGATTACCAGCAATCTATCATGAGCTCGACACACTACATCGGCGGTGTTTTCAACTCACAGCTAACGCTTGGCAATACCTCATTCAACAAACTATTGGGTGTGTGCCGAAACCCGTTAAACCAATTCACTCATGCAGGGCAAAGAGTATGGGTTGAAGTGGAAGGAACCTACCGCGCATTGGGCATGCCTTCGGCTTACGAAACTGGCCAAAACTATTCGCGTTGGATCTATAAACTACTTGGTGGCTACCTAGAGATCGTTTCGTTCTCAAGTGCGCAAAGCCCAATCATCCAGCTAGATATCACTAAACACGGCATCGAGGCTCCGCTTTCAATCAAAGTGTCACACCAACTTGTTTTCGGTAACAACGAAGGTGAAGGCAGTGTTGAGATTGCAAGAGATGGCGAACTGTTCACGGTGATAGGCAAAAATGAACTGATTGATCAATTCATGCCGCAGCTGAGCTATGGCCTTGCAGTGTCAGGCATGGACGTAACGGCTGAAACGATCGGGTGTGCGGATTCTGATTCAGTGGAGTACTTGGTACTCAACGGTTCTCTTGAAAGTCACTGTTCTGTCGCGATTGGCGGTAAGACGGGCGCGCTAGATACTACTGCACAATTTATGGCGTTTGAGGCAGAACGCGAGCAATACCAAAAAGGTATTAAGTCTTTGACCAAAGGCTTCAATGTTGATTTCAGTGAAGACAACGGCAACAGCCAGCGCATCAATACGTGTCTGGACTGGTTCACTCACAATGCTTTAGTTCACTACTCAACGCCACATGGCTTAGAGCAATACTCAGGTGCGGCATGGGGTACGCGTGATGTATCTCAAGGCCCATTCGAACTGTTTATGTCGATGCAGGAATACGCAAAGGCAAAAGCGGTACTAGCAGAGATCTACAGCCACCAGTATCAAGAGACGGGTACTTGGCCTCAATGGTTCATGTTCGACCAATACGCGACTATCCAACAAGAAGAAGCGCACGGTGACATCGTTGTATGGCCGCTCAAAGCTCTAGCTGATTACCTAAATACCACGGACGACATCAGTATTCTAGATGTTGAACTACCGTACACGTTAGCAGAAGAAGGTTTTGTAAAGAGCGAAAAAAACTTCACTTTAATGCACCACGTACAAACTCAAATTCAGCATATGCTTGATAACCTTGTGCCGGGTACATCGCTATCTTGCTACGGTGATGGTGACTGGGACGATACGTTACAACCAGCGAATCAATCACTGCGTGAGAACATGGTGAGTGGGTGGACAATTCCACTAACGCTACAAGCGCTTAAAGGTATGTACCAAGCACTTAAAGGCAGCGCACATCAAGACTACGCCGTTTCTTTGATGGAATTGGCAGACAAGATGGAAAGCGATTACCACCACTACTTGATTAAAGATGGTGTGATTGCTGGCTTTATCCACTTCGATCGTGATGAAGAGGGTAGTGTTAAGCAAATCGAGCACTTGCTGCACCCATCGGATCAAAAAACGGGTATCAGCTACCGACTATTGCCAGCAAGCCGCTCAATCATTTCAGAAGTGTTTGACCCAGAAATGGCAAGCACTCACATGGACATCATTAAGCAAAACCTTGTTCACCCTGACGGTGTTCGCTTGATGGATAAAATGGCCGAGTACAAAGCAGGTAAGCAGAGCTACTTTAAGCGCGCAGAACTGGCAGCCAACCTTGGCCGCGAAGTCGGTCTTCAATACTGCCACGCACATATTCGATTCATCGAAGCACTGTGTAAGTTGGGTGACGCGGAAGCAGTATTCGACAACCTGTACAAAATTGTCCCAGTGGGTATTCAAGACCACGTGCCAAACGCTGAGCTTCGTCAGTCTAACGCGTACTTCTCAAGTTCAGATGCTAAGTTCAATGACCGCCCAACTGCATACGACAACTTTGACCAAGTGAAAAACGGTCAAGTTGCAGTGAAAGGCGGTTGGAGAATCTACTCAAGTGGTCCAGGTATCTACGTGAACCAACTTATCTCTAATGTATTTGGTGTTCGATTCGCGCACAACGATCTCATTCTTGATCCAGTTATCTCTCCGCGAGTTGGTCAAACGAAGATCCACTTCGAGCTTGATGAGAAGCCTGTGACCTTAGTTATCGATTTGGTTGAAGGTTCACACACTCCAAAAACTATTTCGATAAACGATGAAGTGGTGACATTCGAACTTACTGAGAACCGCTATCGCGCTGGTGGTGCGAAGATCTCACGCGAATGGTTGCTTCAGAGGTTGAGTAGTGAAGAAAACACCCTTCATATCTCTCTTTAATAATCTATTGGGCTCAGCGATGGGCCCAACCCAAAGGCTGAGTATGAGAAAAATGCAAGGTGTGAAGAGCTGGGCTCTTAAAGGAAGTAAGTGAAATGAAAGTGACCATTAAAGACGTAGCTAAAAAAGCGAATGTCTCCATCGCAACCGTTTCGTACGCAATGAATGACTGCAATCGCGTCAGTGAAAAGACGCGTCAGCATGTTCTCAATATTGCTAACGAGATGAATTATGTCGCTAACACCAATGCTAAGCAGTTGAAGCAGCGTCGTAGCTATGCCATCGGCCTGTTTTTAAACAACTGGTTTGGCCCGATTTACAGTGAGCTTGTCAAAGGTATCGAGAAGGTCTGTCACCAGCGTGGCTATGATGTCGTGGCTTGTAGCATGTATGGCAATGAAGACTCTACGGCTCACAAGTATATTCGAGATCGAGTCGTTGATGGCGCAGTGGTGTTAACCAATTCATTTGATACCGAGTTTCTAAAATCGGTCGCAGGCCCGGACTTTCCCATGGTGGTGCTAGACCGAGAGTTAAATGCTCCCGGCATCTACAACATCCTAATCGACAACTTTGGTGGAGCGTTCAGTGCAACCAAAGAGTTGGTGCTCAAGGGCTGCAAGGACATCTACTTCTTCACTGGACCTGACGACTCATACGATAGCAAAAAGCGATTAGACGGCTATATTTCCGCTTTGGGGTATTTCAATCTACCTGTCAAAAATCATCATTTGATAAAAAGCGACTTTACCGAAAAGACCGCTTACAAACAGATGAAAGACATACTTGAACAAGGACGTAGGCCTGATGCCGTATTTGCTGCCAATGATGAAATGGCGATTGGCATACTTCGCGCAGCTAAGCGTTATGAAATAGATATTCCCAACGAAATGAAACTTGTCGGCTTTGACAATATAAGAATGGCAGAGTTAATGATTCCAAGTTTATCTACCGTTACTCATGAAAAAGAGGGAATGGGGGAGCTAGCAGCATCAACATTGATCAATGCTCTCGATGATAAAACCGAAAAATTACAAGCATTAACGATTTTGCCAACCTCCTTAATTTTACGTGAAACTCTGTAGGATAGTTATGAAAAAGTGGTTGATTGGATGTGTGCTCGCATTAAGTTCGCAGATCACACTCGCAGATAATACCCGTATCGAAGTCATGACCCCAGTAGGTAATTATATGGACTTTGTCCGTTCTGAGTTAGTTCCTGAGTTCAAAAAAAGATACCCAAACGTAGATGTTGTTGTTTCAAATGATGAAAATTTAGAGACTCGTATGGCAGCAGGTGATGTGCCGAATCTCTATGCTGGAGTCTTTGGCTATCAACCTGCGAAATACGCAAAGATGGGCAAGCTAGCTTATTTGGAGCAGTTTGATGGGTTCAATGAAATGGTTGATAGGATTGACCCAGTTTTTATGCAAAAAAACTACGGTAGAAACTACTACATCCCTTGGAATGCAACAACGACATTGATGCTCTACAACAAAGAGTTGTTCATCGAAGCGGGCTTAGACCCAGAGAACCCACCTCAAACATGGGATGAATTCTTATACGCGGCTGAAAAGATTAGCCAACTACCTCCACGAGCAGACGGCAGCCCCGTGTATGGCACGGTTTTTTGGAACGAAGCGCTATCGTGGGGAAGTTGGTATTGGAGTATGTTGGCTCAGATGTACTACAACTTCAACGATGGCCAATACGGCCTGCTTAATCGTTTTGGCACCAATCCTATCTTCGATAGAGAAGAAGCGAATCTAGCGCTGTTCTTCGAAACTATGGCTAAGGCGCAGCAGTATTCTCCACTGACCATGGAGAAGAATTTTTTCTCACGCACTATTGGTATGTGGCCACAGTTTGGTTTCGGCTGGAAAGCAAACCTAACCGAAGCGGCAGGTAAACCGATGGTGGTGGGTGACGATGTTGGACTAGCACCGATTCCGACACTCAACAAAGGTGATACCTCATACTCCACACTCGATGGCCGCGCTCTGATGATCTTCAAAAACAGCGTCGAGAAAGAGCAGCTGTCGTGGGCGTTCTTACAACTGATGATGGAAGACGAGTTTAACCACAAAGCGAATGTAGCGCTGGGACAACTGCCAACACTGATCTCGCTAAAAGACCGACCTTACTACAACACATCAGAAGCCAAACCATTTGTTGAGCAACTACCAAATGCAAAATTGAATGAACCTTTTGCACTGTCATCAGACATGGCTGGCGTCATTCTTGAGCAGTATTCCAAAGCTGTGGTTAAGCAAGATGTTTCTGCTGAGGAAGCGGTAGAAGCAGCGGCAAAGCAAGCTGAAAAACTCATTAACGAATAGTGTGATAGGTCTAAGTGAAACTATGAAAAAAGATAACCTCATAACCGGCTACCTGTTCCTTGCACCATGGATTGTGTACTTTGCGGTCTTTTTGATTTACCCGTTCTTCTTGTCGTTCGAGAGTAGCTTTCTAAGCGTAAACATCTTGATGCCAGAGAACACCAAGTTCATCGGTTTAACCAATTGGATTACGGTGGTGACGGACTTCTTGTTCTGGAAGTCGTTGTTCAATGTGGTGTTTAACCAAGTCATCTTCGTGACGTTGAGCTTCGTGATTGGACTGGGTTTGGCCTTGCTCCTCAACGAGATCAAATTTTTGTCGAGCATGTTCCGCACCATCATGTTCATTCCAGTGGTGACCTCGATTACCGTAGCTATGATCATTTTTGACTTCATATCAGGTCCTTCTGGTCCCATTCAAAATACCATGGTGGGCGCGAACCTCCTTTCAGAACCGGTGTTTTGGAAATTCGAAGAGTGGTTACCAATGCCTGTGATTGCGGTGTTCAGTGCATGGAAGTGGTTCGGTGTTCAGATGATCATTTTCCTTGGTGGTATCGCCAGTATCGACAAATCTCTGTTTGAAGCGGCTGACATTGATGGCGCATCGTGGTGGCGTAAGACCAAGAAAATTACTCTGCCGATGATCATGCCGCAGATCGTGTTTGTGATGACAATGAACATTATCAACGGCTTGCAGATGTTTATCGAAGTGTTTATGAACTTCGACTTAAACGGCGGCCCTTACCAATCGGCACTCACCCCTGTGCTCTACCTCTACCAAACCGGTTTTGAGCAGATGAAGATGGGTGAAGCTTCAACCATTGGCTTAATGCTCGCTTGCGTAATTTACCTGCTGACGATGATGCAGTTAAAAATCACCAGTAAGGAAGACTAATCATGAATGCTGATAAGAAAAAGAACCTACTGATTTACGGCACACTTTTGGTTGCCACCCTTATTGTGTTGTATCCGTTCTTCTACATGGTGATCAACTCATTTAAGACGGGCCCAGAGATCATGCACAGCCCGAACAGCTTGCCAAAAGAGTGGTCGTTTGCTGGCTACATCAAAGTGTTTGATTCAGTGAACTTGGGGAGAGTGTTCTTCAACACCATCTTTATCTCGGTCACTGTCACGGTACTGAACACATTATTCTCGTCGATGGTTGCTTATTCGATTGTCAAAACCAACTTACCTGGCCGCGAGTTTTGGCTGAAAGTGATTCTTGGCTCGATGATGATTCCAGCGATTCTGTTCACCATCCCAACCTACATGATGATGTACGAGTGGAATTGGATTAACACCTATCGTGTGCTGATCATTCCGGGGGCAATCAGTGCGTACAACATCTTCTTGATGGTGCAGTTCATGAAGCAGATAGACAATGCTTACTTGGAAGCGGCACGTATTGATGGTGCGAGTGAGATGCGTATCTTCTTCAAAATCATTCTGCCTATGATGCGACCAGCACTGGCAACGGTCGGTATTCTGACCTTCATGGGTGCATGGAACGACTTTATGGGGCCACTACTTTACGTACGAGACGAATCTCTGATGACGCTGCAGCTTGCGCTGTACAACTTTAAAACTGAAGTACCAGGAACCAACCTGGAGCAACTGTGGGCGATGACCACCATGATTGCGGTTCCTGTTGTGATTGTTTTTTTCTGCCTACAGAAGAACTTCATCAAGGCATTTACTGGCGTAGGGGTTAAGTAATGAAAGTATCGACAGGATATAAATTGTTAGCGTTGGCCTCGGTTATCTTTATCGCATATGGCTCCGCTTGGCTGAGAGCTTACTCACTATCGGAAAACTACTTTGCATACGCAGAGCAGCAATACAAAAAAGGTGAGCTGGTAACAGCGTTAAAAGGGATGAACAAACTCGAACTCAGAATTGAAGATGAGTATTTAGGTGGTTACCAGCAAGTGATTGAAACTTGGCGAAGCGCAACGCTTGGGCCTAAGCCAGACGCTTACTATCAGTCGTTAGAAAAGCCCGCATTGATTATTGAGCAACTTAACGAAAAGCAGTTAATGGAGTTCATCGAGATCTACGTTCAGCTTGATTCTCGATATGTGCCAACGGCGGCCGATCAACTGCGAAGCTTAGCGAAACAGTCTGGTAATGACGCGTTATACCAAGAGATGACCGAGTTTCTAACCGAAGCTTTCCCACGATACAAATTGAAAGAGATCTAATCGATGGCTCTATACAAAGACAGCTCTGTTAGCTACCAAACTAGAGCGCAAGATTTACTGTCTAAGATGACGCTTGCCGAGAAGGTGGGTCAGCTTTGCCAATCGCCAATGCTGGATTATGACGACAATAAGCAAGAATACTTGATGAAAGTGGAGCAGGGTGCGTATGGCTCGCGCATCCTTGCTGACACAGCGTGGGCGGGTAATGCGCCGGGTGAATCGGTTGATCCGCACCAGCTCAATGAGATCCAAAAAGTGGCGATGGAAAAAAGCCGCCTGGGGATTCCAGTGATATTCGCGCGTGACGTGATTTACGGCCAAAAGACGGTGCTACCAATTCCCCTGGCTCAGGCATGTTCTTGGAACCCCAAGTTGGTTGAAGAAGCTTATGAGTGCATCGCGGCTGAAGCGGCATCGCTAGGCATTAACTGGACTTTTGCGCCGATGCTCGACATTGTTCGAGACCCTCGTTGGGGCAGAGTGATTGAGAGTTCAGGTGAAGATCCGTACTTAACCAGTCAGTTTGCAAAATCAGTAGTGAAAGGCTTCCAAGGTGATGACCCTTCACAACCAAATAAGCTGGTGGCGTGTGCCAAACACTTTGTTGGTTACGGAGCGTCAGAGGGCGGTCGCGACTACGATACGACTGAATTGAGTGATAACACCTTGCACAATGTGCACTTGCCGCCCTTTGCCGCGGCAGTGAAAGCTGGCGTTGCAACCATGATGTCTGGATTTAACGACCTTGGTGGTACGCCGGTAACCGGATCTCGACCATTAATTCGAGACTGGCTCAAAGGCGAGCATAAGTTTGATGGCATGGTCGTCAGTGATTGGGGCTCTATTTCCGATCTGGAATACTTCCAAGTTGCGAAAGACCCATCTACAGCTGCGTTAAAGGCGTTGGATGCAGGTGTTGATATGGCGATGACTCACGAGGCATATGAAGACACTCTTGAAGACCTGGTGAAGAACAATCCAAGCTTACTAGAAAATCTAGATGAAGCTGTTTACCGCGTACTGCTTACCAAATTCCGCGCTGGTCTGTTTGAACGACCATATATCGACCCTGAACTGCATAAGAGCATGCTGGGCCTAGAAGAACATAAGGTCAAAGCGCTAGCTCTTGCAGAAGAGAGCATGGTGCTGCTTAAAAATGATGGTGACTTGCTACCACTGAACTCACAAGGCTTAACCATTTCTGTGATTGGCCCTCATGCTCATTCACAAAGACAGCACCTTGGTTCTTGGTGTTTAGATGGCAATGCGGACGACGTTGCAACGATTGCAGATGGCATCCAAGCAGCAGCGCCAGAGAACACTATAATTACTGATTCAAGCGCATTTAGTGATGACATGATGGAGTGTGCGCATCGAAGTGATGTAGTCGTGCTGTGCGTTGGTGAAAGCCATCGTCGAACGGGAGAAGCGCGCAATATTGCCGAGCTTGTTCTGCCACCGGGTCAAGAAGAGCTAATTGAAGCCATTGGAAAAACGGGCAAACCTTTGATTGTGGTGCAGTGTACTGGTAGACCCATACCGTCTCCTAAGATTGAGCAATACGCCCAGTCATTGGTTTATGCATGGCAAAGCGGTACAGAGACAGGGAATGCAATCGGTAACTTACTGTTTGGTCATAGTAACCCGAGTGGCAAGTTGACCATGACAGTACCAAGAAGCACAGGTCAAATTCCGATGTATTACGGTCGTAAGCCGATTGGAAAAATGCGAGCGTATCAAGAGTACATGCCATATAAGAATGAGCAAGATACACCGCTTTATCCATTCGGTTTTGGCTTGAGCTATTCGCAGTTTGAATATGGTAAGTTGACGGCTGTGACATCTGAAATTGCTGAGAATGAGAACCTGATTGTTGAAGTTGAGGTAGAGAATGTATCTGAAAGGGCAGGGCAAGAAATCATTCAATGCTATATATCACGTAAGGTATCTTCGACGACTCGCCCTCAACGAGAGCTAAAAGCATTTACAAAATGCTTTTTAAAAGGGAATGAACGTAAAACAATTAGGCTGACGATTTCAGCGGACGACTTAAAGTTCTATGGTTCTCAAGAGTGTTTTATGTATGAGGTTGGTGACATTGACGTCTACATTGGAGGAAGCAGTCTAGCGACCGAGTCGGTAACTGTTCATCTTGGGTAAACATTCAACTTAACGTAAATTGTTCGAAGGAAAGTAAAAGAGATTGGGTATAACCAATCTCTTTTTGTTTATACGTTGCGGTGTATCTGACTAATGTTGTACATGTTTAAACACTGTGCCTGAATAATTAAAACAACAGGCTAGGGTGGCTTTCCGTTCTATAGCCTAGCTCACTTGTGATATAATCGCGCGAGTTTAATAAGTACAAGAATAGGACACGCTTTGACTTCGTCTCCGGAAAAAGCAGATAACAACAAGAATGCAGCACAGCCAAGTTCTTCACAGAGCAAAGCGAAACCAAACCAAGCTGCATCGAAAAAATCTGCTGAACAATCAGCGAAAAACAACAAATCATCTCAGAATAGCCCAGCCTCTCTTCGTAAAGCGCTCAACGAATGTATGATACGCGATCGCTTCCGTTTGAGTAAGCGAATTGCTGGTGCGAGCAAAATTAAGAACGAACAAGCTAAGCACGCTGTCTTTGATGAGATTGCGTTAGACATTGCTAAGTCGATGATGACGGCAACTCAGCGTGCGGCACAGAAACCAACGATTGAATACCCAGAAATTCTCCCGGTTAGCCAAAAGCGCGAAGACATCGCGAAAGCCATCGCTGAAAACCAAGTGGTTATCGTGGCGGGTGAAACGGGTTCGGGTAAAACCACTCAGCTACCAAAAATCTGTTCTGAGCTTGGCCGCGGCCGCTTTGGCTTAATTGGTCACACTCAGCCCCGTCGTCTTGCGGCGCGTTCGGTTGCGAACCGTATTGCTGAAGAGATGGAAACACAGCTGGGTGAGTTCGTTGGTTATAAGGTTCGATTCAACGACCAGATTTCTGACAATACCCAAATCAAACTGATGACCGACGGTATTCTACTGGCGGAGATTCAACACGACCGTTTCTTAAATCAGTACGACACCATCATTATCGATGAAGCGCACGAACGTAGCCTGAACATCGATTTCATCATGGGTTACCTGAAAGAGTTACTGCCAAAGCGTCCTGATCTGAAAGTGATCATCACGTCGGCAACCATCGATCCAGAGCGTTTCTCTAAGCACTTTAACAATGCACCGATCATTGAAGTGTCTGGTCGTACTTACCCAGTTGATACGCGTTACCGCCCATTAGGTGGTGATGAAAGTGATTCAGACCGCGACCAAATCGAAGGCATCTTTGAAGCCGTTGATGAGCTGTGTGATGAAGGCCTTGGCGATATCTTGATCTTCATGAACGGTGAGCGAGAAATTCGTGATACCGCAGATGCATTAAGTAAACGCAACCTTCGTGATACCGAAATTGTCCCGCTTTACGCGCGTCTATCGGCGGGTGAGCAGAACCGTATCTTCCAGTCTCATACTGGTCGACGCATCGTTCTGGCAACTAACGTGGCAGAAACCTCGTTAACCGTACCGGGCATCAAGTATGTTATCGACCCGGGTACGGCGCGTATTAGCCGCTACAGCTATCGTACTAAAGTACAACGTCTACCGATTGAGCCAGTGTCTCAAGCGAGTGCAAACCAGCGTAAAGGTCGTTGTGGTCGTGTTGCAGAAGGTATCTGTATTCGTTTGTACTCTGAGGAAGATTTCGAGTCACGCCCAGAGTTTACTGACCCAGAGATTCTTCGTACTAACCTAGCATCGGTTATCCTTCAGATGACAGCGCTAGGCCTAGGCGATATTCAAGCGTTCCCATTTGTTGAAGCGCCCGATAAGCGCAACATTCAAGATGGTGTAAGGCTGCTTGAAGAGTTGGGTGCGATCGCCACCGTTGAACCGTCAGCGAACAAAAACAAGAACCACGGCGACGACAAGAAGAAGCTAACCGCGATTGGTCGTAAGCTGGCAAAACTGCCTATCGATCCACGTTTAGCGCGTATGGTAATTGAAGCGCCACGTAACCGATGCCTACACGAAGTGATGGTGATCGCGTCTGCGTTGTCGATTCAAGATCCGCGTGAGCGTCCATCAGATAAGCAACAATCGTCTGATGACAAGCACAAGCGTTTCTTCGATAAAGAGTCTGACTTCATCACGTTTGTGAACTTATGGGATTACATCAAGCAGCAGCAAAAAGCATTGTCGAGTAACCAGTTCCGCAAACAGTGTAAGCAAGATTACCTCAACTATTTACGTATCCGTGAATGGCAAGATGTGTACTTCCAAATTCACCAAGCAATGCGTGAACTGGATACTAAGTTGAATACAGAACCGGGCAGCTACGATGGCATTCACATGTCACTGCTATCAGGTCTGCTTTCGCACATTGGTATGAAAGACCAAGAGAAGAATGAGTATCAAGGTGCACGTAATGCACGCTTCCACATCTTCCCTGCGTCTGGCCTATTTAAGAAACAGCCTAAGTGGATCATGTCTGCGGAGCTGGTAGAAACCTCAAAACTTTGGGGCCGTGTTATCGCGAAGATTCAACCTGAATGGCTTGAACCGCTAGCGAAACACCTGATTAAACGCAGTTACAGCGAACCACATTGGTCGAAGAAACAAGCAGCGGTAATGGCACACGAAAAAGTGATGCTTTACGGAATCCCAATCGTACCTAAGCGCCTTGTGAACTACGGCGCGATTGATGCAACCGTCAGCCGTGAGTTGTTTGTACGTAGTGCATTAGTAGAAGGTGAGTGGGAAACCAAACACGCTTTCTTCAAGCAGAACCGTAAGCTTCTACAAGAAGTCGAAGAGCTAGAGCATAAATCGCGTCGTCGTGACATCTTGATCGACGATGATGAACTGTTCGATTTCTATGACCAGCGTGTGGGTGAAGAGGCGGTTTCTGGCCGTCACTTTGATACATGGTGGAAGAAGACCAGTCAGAAAACACCTGAGCTGCTGAACTTTGAAAAGTCGATGCTGTTCCGAGGCGATGCTAGCCACGTTACCGATCTGGATTACCCGAACTTCTGGCACCAAAACGGTATCAAGCTCAAGCTGAGTTACCAATTTGAGCCGGGCGACGATAACGATGGTGTAACGGTACACATTCCGCTGCCTATCTTGAACCAGATCGACCAAAACGGTTTTGATTGGCAGATCCCGGGTCTACGCCAAGAGTTAGTGATTAGCTTGATTAAGTCGTTACCTAAAACGCTACGCCGTAACTTTGTACCTGCGCCAAACTACGCTGATGCATTCTTGGCTCGCGTGACACCGCTTGAAGCACCGTTATTGGATTCTCTTGAGAAAGAGCTACGCCGCATGACGGGTGTGGAAGTGGTACGTGATGACTGGAAGTTAGACCAGATTCCAGAGCACTTAAAGGTAACATTCCGCGCTGTCGATCATCGCAAGCGTAAGCTGAAAGAACAGAAAGATCTGCATGAGCTGAAAGAGAGCCTGAAAGACAAGGTTCAAGAAACGCTTTCTAAAGTGGCAGACGACGACATCGAGCAGCAGAACCTGCACACGTGGAGCTTTGGTGAATTACCAAAAGTCTACCAACAGAAACGTGGCGGTTACGATGTTAAAGCCTTCCCTGCGCTGGTGGATACCAAAGACAGCGTAGAGATCAAACTGTTCGAAACCGAGCAAGAGCAGATCTCGGCAATGAAGTCGGGTCAGCGTCGTTTAATCCTGTTGAACGTGCCATCACCGATCAAATACTTGCACTCGAACCTGCCAAACAAATCGAAACTTGGTTTGTACTTCAACCCATACGGACAGGTTCTCGATTTAATCGATGACTGTATCGCTTGTGGTATTGATAAGCTGATTGAAGAAAAGGGCGGTTTGGTTTGGGAGCCAGAGCAGTTTGAAGCACTGAAAGAACACGTACGTGCAGAGCTGGGTGATACCGTAGTAGAGATTGCTCAACAGGTTGAAACCATCTTAACCACGGCATTCAGCATCAGTAAAAAGCTGAAAGGACGCGTGGATCTTTCTATGGCATTCGCACTTTCTGACATAAAAGCTCAAGTAGAAGGTTTGATTTTTAAGGGTTTTGCCACAGAATGTGGGTGGAAACGCTTGCCGGATATTCTACGCTATATGAGAGCGATTGAACGCCGCATGGAAAAACTGCCAATTGACCCGAACAAAGATCGTCTTCACATGATCAAAGTTGAGTCAGTAATGAATGATTACAAAGAACTGCTGAATAAAATTCCAAAAGGGATCGCGGTTCCAGAAAATGTAAAAGAGGTGCGTTGGATGATAGAAGAGCTTCGTGTAAGCTTCTTCGCACAGCAGCTCGGTACGCCTTACCCAGTATCAGATAAGCGTGTTAAAAACGCGATTGATGCTTGCTAAAGGAATAAAGCTAGACGCAATGGCAAGGTTTGGGTATAAATCTTGCTTATTGCATTACTAATTGAATAGTTATTACATACAGGGCGACTTGGTGGCAATTTATTACCACTCAAGGCCTGCCACTAGGACGAAAAAGGTCGAATATGAAAAAAACGTTATTGGCACTAGCACTACTAGGTGCATCTTCAACAGCAATGGCTGATTCTTGGTTGTACGGCGGTGTAATGGGTGGTCAAAACTCATTCGCTGGTGAAGATGAAAACGCGGTGGGCATCCACGTAGGTACAGGTATCCTTCCACTAATCGGTGTTGAAGCGGGTTACTGGGATCTAGGTTCTTTCGACAACGTTAGCTACGGCAACCGTGCTAAACAAGGTGTTGACGTAAGCACTGCTTACCTAGCGATCAAACCAAGCATCGACTTCGGTCCTCTTCACGTATACGCGAAGGGTGGTCTTCACTCATACGAAGTGAAAGGCGATAACTTCAAGCAAGACGATGTAGACGTAATGTACGCTGTAGGCGCTGAATACTTCATCTTCGGTCCACTATCTGTAGGCGCTAGCTACCAAAACTTCAAAATGAAAGATGACGACGCAGGCGTTTTCTCTCTAAACGCAACTATTCACCTACTGTAATCAATCAGTAAAACGATCGTAAATAACGGTCGGATAGTCGTTAAAGAGTTCGTTAGAATTCATAAAAAATGCCAGCTTGATAGCTGGCATTTTTGTATCTGTTAACCGGGTAATTGCAACTCTGTTTTCTTCTAACAGGCAGCGGGTAGACGGTTACTTTTTACTGTTCAGAATACGCTGGATTCTTGGGTTAATCGCTTTGCCGTGCTGGCTTTCGTACTCTTCACGTTTTAAATCGTTTAGGTTTTTCACTGAGTTAGCGGCAAGCAGGAATTGCGGCAACTCCGTTTCCAGCATGCCTTTCTCATCTAAACGTTTTGCTTCCAAGTAGTACTTCTTAAACAGACCATCCAGCTTGTTTTCAGCCGTACGCTTCAAGTCATACAGTTTGTTCTGAATCAGCCATTTTTCAATTTTGTTGGCAGCGGTGCGAGACAACACACGGATACGGCTATCCAGCAACTCTTCTTCAGTTAAAGAATCTTTCAGGATCCACAGCTCACCCATTTGCGGCGGCCAGCTGTTGCCAAGCTGAATACGTTCGTGGCAGTGCATTAAAACGCGGTTAAGGCCGTCTGAATCAACAGAGTTGGCAAACTCAATGAACTTACCGCTTGGCTCACTACCGTACTGATATTCCCACTGCGTTTCGTACACGCTCAAGAAAGAGCCGAACACGTGAATACACCAATCGGTTAGTTCCAGCTCTGCAGGATCTTGATCAACAACAGGTACTTGTTGAGACGCACCAGAATCCGCAGCTTGTGCAGCCGCTACATTAACTTCAGTGCTTTTTGCTTCAATTATTTCAGATCGTGCAGGAACGTCAGATACAGCAGGCTCAGAAGGTTGGCTTTTTGCCTTTTTGAATGAGCTGCTGCCTGAAGCGTTCAGATGGGCTAAGCTTTTGTCTATACCCATTTCCTTGAGCTTGTCCTGCATTTCCTGAATATTGAGAGGTCTTCTGCTGTTGTTGTCTTTCATTTTGCTTCTCGTTAACTAGCCAGTACTGCAGCTTGGATTCAATCCGAGATAATGGCATTAATTCATTGGCTTTGGCTTTATACCAGAGGACAAATTTCTTCCATACTAAACTATGGTCACCGGTCAAACCGGAGAATTTAAACGCACGTTCTGCCCATGATGGTATCTCTTCTTCGTTGAGATCATGAGTAGAGACGGTGTTGCTGTTCATTGAGCCTCGACCTTGTGGGCGAGGGGCCTGCTGCATATGTTGCATTGGTGCCGGAGCAGGCTGAAACTTAGGTGCAGGTGCAGGTGCAGGTGCCGTAGAGTAGACCGGAATACTATTGGTCGGTTGAACCTCAACGTGCGCCGCAGTTTGCTCTTGCTCAATGAGCATTTTGAAAACGTGAATCTCTTTTTTATCCCGATAATCTACTTTTACCTTATCGAGAAAACCTTGGTCGACTAAACACTTAAGACAGTCGGCTAAACCAAACGTAGAGAGAGCACAAAGTTGACCTGCTGTTTGTAGGCACACATTGGTGTAGCCGAATTCGTCAGCACCGTCTGCAAGCATCAATAAAACCAGCTTTTCTGCAGGGCTAGAAGTATTCACTTGCCAAGCTAAATAAGAATATTTGGCGCTCAATATCGTGTTCTCAAAAAAGGTAAGTCGTTGTCACTATTGTAAGTCACCCCTTACCGAATTTATAGCAACTTAACAGAAAACGGCATTAGTAAGCCAAATATTGACCATAAGGAGACGTCTGCCCCATAAAGTAAGCCTACAGTCATTCATTCTTGTGGTTTAAGCTAGGAATCATTGGGCATGAATACGCATAGCAGCTTAAAGTGCCTACATTCTTTGTTAGGTTAAGAATGCCCAATTCGCGTCCACATTCTGTTGGTCACAATACAGGTCTTCTTTTAAAGTCTTCTCTTTAGGTCAACTATTGATGATTTTCTTAGCTATATCCCATTTATTCTCTTTCCATTCACAAAATGTATTTAATTTATAAAACCCCTTGATATGATCAATACTTGCGCTATTATGACGATAAGTCAGAAATGACGAAGCGTCACAAAATGGTTAACTACATGAATTTACTATTCGTGTTAATATATTGGATAGGAGTGTTTTAAATACTGGCGAAGCTTAGATAACGGCTAAGCTCATATACGGACTAAAAAATTATGTTTGGCTTTGGTTGTAAAGGCGATAAACAAGGTATCTTTGGTTGCAAAGGCGTGTTGTCTAAAAAGCAGCAGTCTATTGCAGACCGAGAAGTAGAGTTGATGTTGTTAGCAAAAGATCTGGTTCGAGAACAAGGGTTCGGAAACCTCACGATGGACAAGCTAACGGCAGCGAGCTCTTATTCTAAAGGTACGATATACAATCACTTTTGCAGCAAAGAAGACGTCGTTTTAGCGTTATGTATTCACTCTCTCAAGACAGAAGCAATGATGTTTGCTCGCTCTGGAGAGTTTGAAGGCAACACACGTGAAAAGATCGTCGCATTGCACGTTGCTTACCGAATCTATGCTCGCATGGAACCGGTACTATCAACCTGTGCGATCATGGCTAAAAGCCCGTGGGTACTAGAGAAAGCGTCTAGTGCACGCGTCGCCGAGATGAATGAACTGGAAGAGTTGGTGATTGAACAATGCGACTCTATGGTTAACCAAGCGGTAGAAGCGGGTGACCTAAAGTTCTCTTCTGGCGTTGGCTCAGATGCCATCGTTTTTGCTAACTGGTCAATCGCATTTGGTTCAAATGCCTTGTCACAGAACGCATCAAACAGTCATTGTATTAAGCGGTTACAAGACCCGTATTCAGTATTACACAACGCGAACATGATTCTAGACGGCCTAAATTGGCAGCCCCTTTCTAGTGACTGGGATTACCGCAAAACTTGGCGTCGTGTAGAACAAGAACTGTTCAGTGAAGAGATCGCTTACTTAGAGTCTGTAGGTCGATAGCTTCCGTTAAGCCCACACATGTGGGTTTATTAATAACCATTTTTGACGATTCGTCACAAACTTGAGACTGACCGACTGTGGTTGCTGTTTTCTTGAGTGTTTGACTAAGCATTGTGTCTTTTGTCAGCTTCGGCTGGCTTTTTATGACACAAATATGACGAATCGTCACAAATGGAGACTGTGATGAAACATGACAGCCAGAAGCCCACGTTCGATCAGCAAAACCGAGATAACCCTAATGCTGATAGCGCAAACACAGATCTAAACAGTTGGCACTCAATACCTACCAAGCGTTCGTTTATCGTTCTGCTGGTGGTGTTTTCAATCATCATTCTCTCTGCATTAGGGGCTAAGAACCTCTACTTTAGAGGGGACTACAACATCTTCTTCGAAGGCACCAACAAGCAGTTGATGGCGTTCGATGAAATCCAAACCACCTTTGCAAAAACCGACAACCTTGCGATTGTTGTCGCACCTGAAGATGGCAATGTCTTCACCCCTGAAACTCTCACCCTGATTCAAAATCTCACGGTTGATGCGTGGCAGATCCCGTATTCAAGCCGTGTCGATTCCCTTGCTAATTATCAGCACACCGAAGCCATTGAAGATGATCTTTTGGTAGAAGACTTGCTGTATGAAGAGTACGAACACACACCAGAACGCATCGCCAAAGTAAAACAGATCGCCCTTAACGAGCCGTTGCTTAAGAATGCCTTGGTGTCGGCCTCTGGCGATGTGACGATTGTGAACGTCACCGTGCAACTGCCAGAAGTGGACAAAACCGCAGAAGTGCAAGAGGTGATTGCGGCAATCAATACCATGATCGGCAAGTACCAAGCTCAGTATCCTAATGTCGAATTCCATAAAGCGGGCATCATAGCCATGAACAACGCATTTATGACTTCGGCTCAAGAAGACAGCTCAACGCTCGTTCCCTTGATGCTGTTGGTGGTACTGGTGTTCCTGACCTTTATGCTGCGCTCGTTCTTTAGTGTGGTGGCGACGCTCATTGTGATCATCTCTTCGATTGTTGCCACCATGGGATTGTCTGGTTGGGCAGGGATGTTCTTGAGTACCGCAACCGTGAATGTGCCAACCTTGGTTTTAACTTTGGCGGTGGCCGATTGTGTTCACGTGATTGTGACCATGAGACAAGCTATGCAGCGCGGTATGGAGAAAGCACAAGCCATTCAATACAGCATCAAGCTCAATGCGATGCCGATTCTGATCACCTCGGTGACCACTGCGATTGGTTTCCTGATGATGAACATGTCGGACTCACCAGTGCTGCGTGATTTCGGTAACTTGTCGACACTGGGTGTACTTATTGCGTGCTTCTTGTCTGTGACTATGTTGCCAGCGTTGCTAAAACTGCTGCCAGTCAAACGCCTACCTGCCAACCCTAAGGCGGCAGACAAAGTCACCTTCATGGATAAGCTGGGCGATTTTGTCGTAACTAACCGTAAAGCACTGCTGCCGATTTCTACGCTAGTGATTGTTGGCGCTGCCGCGTTAATTCCGCTCAACAAAGTCAACGATGAATCGGTGAAGTATTTCGATACCTCAAGTGAATTCAGACAAGCGGCCGACTTCATGGAAGAGACCGTAAGCGGCATGACAACCCTCAGTATCGCAGTGAAAACTAACGAGTCTCAAGCGATTGCTGATCCTGTGTTCTTGCAAGCGATTGGTGACTTTACTGAGTGGCTACGTGTTCAACCAGAAACCGACCATGTCGCCACGCTTTCTGATGTTTACATGCGTTTGAACAAGAATATGCATGCCGACGACGACAGCTACTACAAGCTACCGCTGAACCGTGAACTTGCCGCGCAATATCTGCTGCTTTACGAAATGTCTCTGCCGTACGGCTTGGACTTGAACAACCAGATCAACGTCGATAAATCATCGATCAAAATGGTACTCACCGTCGATAACCTTGGCAGCGTTGAGCTAGTCGAACTCGAAGAGCGTATTTACTCATGGTTTGCAGCCAATGCACCGCAATATGAAGTGGTGGCTTCGAGCCCGTCACTGATGTTTGCTCATATTGGCGAAACCAACATGGCGAGCATGCTATCAACTTTGCCTATCACCCTAGTGCTTATCTCTGGCTTGATGATCTTTGCATTGCGCTCGGTTCGCTTAGGCATGATCAGCCTAGTGCCCAACATTGCGCCTGCGATCATTGGCTTTGGTTTATGGGCGCTTATCTCAGGTGAAATCAACCTCGGTTTGTCAGTCGTGGTCACGCTCACGTTGGGCATCGTGGTTGATGATGCGGTGCACTTCTTGAGTAAATACCAGCGCGCAAGAATCGAAGGGAAATCAGCAGAAGAAGCGGTTCGATACGCTTTCCACACCGTAGGTCGCGCTTTGTGGATCACCACTGTTGTGCTAGTGGCCGGTTTCTCTGTACTGGCGATGTCGAGCTTCAGACTCAACTCCGACATGGGCTTACTCAGCGCGATTGTGATTTTCATTGCGCTGGTGGTCGATTTCATCTTGCTACCAAGCTTACTGATGATCTTCGACAAACAGACCCACTATTCAGCTAAAACTCAGCACGAATCAAAGCCAGATACCAAGTCGCAGCCTAGATCGACAGCCGAACTGACTACTTCGACCAAATAAGGAAACGTCGGCCTGCTGCGGTGGGCTGACTCAAGGAGATATTTATGAAAAGCGTTAAACAAACATTCGCTACTACATTACTTACTGTTAGCTCGTTGGCACTGAGCACATTCGCCGCTTTCCCAGCATTAGCAGACCCAGCGAAAGGCTTAGAAATTGCCGAACAACGCAAAGCCGTCGATATGGGGTGGGGCGATTCTGTCGCGACCATGGAGATGCTACTTCGCAACAAACAGGGCGAAAGCAGTACACGTCTGATGCGATTGAAATCTTTGGAAGTCGATGACGATGGCGACAAAGGCTTAACCATTTTTGATGAACCACGCGACGTAAAAGGCACGGCTTTCCTAAACCATTCGCACATCACCAAATCCGATGACCAGTGGTTGTATCTTCCTGCACTCAAGCGTGTAAAACGCATCTCTTCACGCAACAAATCTGGCCCGTTTATGGGCAGTGAATTTGCGTATGAGGACTTAAGCTCGTTTGAACTTGAAAAGTACACCTTCAACTACATTGAAGACGCGAAACTGGAAGGCGTAGACACCTTTGTTTTAGAGCAAGTACCGACCGATAAAAACTCAGGCTACACCATGCAAAAGGTATGGCTAGACCAACAGCACTACCGCCCAATGAAAGTTGAGTTTTACGACCGCAAAGGCGCACTGCTTAAAACTCTATCGTTCCAAGATTACAAACAGTACCTAAACCAATACTGGCGCGCACACACCATGGCGATGCAAAACCATCAAACAGGCAAAAGCACCGTATTAACCACGACAGATTTAGTGTTCCAGACCGGTCTTAAAGACAAGGATTTCCAAAAGAACACACTAAAACGTGCGAAATAAGGCAGGAATATGAAAAGGATTGTGGCAACAGGAACCCAATTATCCTTAACCTTGGCGGCGACCGTCGGGCTTATGCAGGTGTCGTTGCCTTGTGTGGCGGCAGGCTTTAGCTCTGAGTTCGTAGAACAGGTCACCCCGGAGCTAGCAGGGCAGGTTAACCTTGAACATAGGCAGTTCTTTAGCGACGGCTTACAAGGGCAAGACAAAGGACAAAGCTCACTGGTGTTGCAGCCAGAGTTTTACTGGGAGCAACAAGAGGGCAACGGCAGCATTACCTTCACCCCGTTTTATCGCCTAGACAGTGAAGACGATGAACGAACTCATGGTGATATTCGCGAAGCCTTGTATCTCTCTTACTGGGACGACTACGAACTGCGAGCGGGTGTTGGAAAGGTATTTTGGGGCGTAACCGAATCGGCGCATTTAGTGGATGTGGTAAACCAGACCGATGCCATTGAATCGGTCGATGGCGAATCCAAGTTAGGTCAGCCTATGGTGCACTTCACCTCGATAAAAGAGTGGGGCACCATAGACGCCATGTTACTGCCGTATTTTCGTGAGCGTACCTTCGCAGGCGAAGACGGTCGATTAAGGCCAACCGTGCCAGTATCGGACGATGCGCTTTACGAATCTTCACGAGAAGAAAAACACGTTGATGTGGCATTGCGTTACAGCCAAATGTACGGTGATTGGGATGTCGGTTTAAGTTATTTAGGTGGCACAAACCGCGACCCTTATTACCGTGTGGAAGGCAATCAACTCAAGCCATACTACGCCCAAATGCAACACTTCGGATTGGATGTGCAAGGCATTATCGGAGACTGGTTATGGAAGCTAGAAAGCATTTATCGCGACAGCTACGACAACCACACAGGCGTAGTCACAGGCTTTGAATACACTTGGGTTGGAGCGCTTGAATCGTATTGGGACATCGGCTTCATCGCTGAATACCTGTATGACAGCCGAGGCAACAATGCCCAAACCATCGGCCAAAATGATGTGTTCCTTGGGGCACGTTTCGCTTTGAACGATGAAGACGGCACCGAAGTGCTTACTGGTATCACTCAAGACTTAGATAACAGTGATGTCTACAGTGCCAAGCTAGAGGCATCGAGCCGTATTAACAACAATCTCAAGTGGCGACTGAATGCTTGGTTGTTTGAGAACGAAACCCCAGAGGACTTGTTGTTCTTCGCACGCAAGGATGACTTTGTTGAGATGGCGTTGGAATATTATTTCTAATGTTAGCTTCGTGGGGCGTTCCTGTTGGGGGGGACGTCTCAAATTTAAGATGAGCCATATTTAGAATGTTCAAAGTCGTCTTTTTATAAAGTGGATCAAACAATCGAATAAACCTACAGGTAAAATGGTTATATTTTTTCAGTATCTATAACCTCCGAATATGCATGTAAATCGTGCTGGTGGTATCGGCCTTAAGGGATTTATGAATTCATTTAATTGGGATAAAAACTTTGAAACAGGCATTGGTGTTGTAGATGAACAGCATCAATATCTTGTTGGTATTATCAACCACTACGGAAATCTGTTGTCAGAGAACACTATCTCTATCGACGACATAAACGTCGCTTTACTCGATCTCACATGTTATGCCGAATTTCACTTTAAAGAAGAAGAATCTTTGATGAGAGATTGCGGTGTGTATGAGCGACACATTGAAGAGCATATCAAAGTGCATCGTGTATTTATGCAAGATATCTACAGTATGCAAGCTTTCATCATGGAAGAAGATCAGTCGTCAGCACGGCAGTTACTTGATTTATTGATCCACTGGCTTGCTTACCACATCCTCGGCATCGACCAAAACATGGCGCGACAAATGACCGCGATAGAAGAGGGCGCGACACCTCTGCAAGCCTTTGAAGCGGAAGAAAAGCAGCAAGATTCTGCGACTGTCCCGCTGTTGGCTGCGCTTAACGGCCTGTTTGAACAAGTCTCTGAACGAAACAAACAGTTGTTACGCTTCAACCAGTTACTCGAAGATAAAGTTGAGGAACGTACGGCAGAATTAAAACGAGCGAATAAGAGACTTGAAGAACTGTCATTAACCGACTCTCTTACTAATTTGCATAACCGTCGTAGTGCTTTTAAACAGTTAGCGCTGCATTGGCAAGACTCCAAAGAACTGGGCATGCCTTTAGTGTGTATTATGATTGATGCCGACCACTTCAAGCGCATTAATGACACCAGCGGCCATGATGCAGGCGACTTGGTGCTACAAACCCTCTCGCGTGAACTGAAAAACACGTTCCGTAATGATGATATTGTTTGCCGGTTAGGTGGCGATGAGTTCTTGGTTATTTGCCCAAACACCGACCTTAAAGGTGGGATGTACATCGCGGAAACCGCTCGACAGAAAGTGTCTGAATTAGAGGTTGAAACCAGTCATCAAGTTTGGATTGGCAGTATTAGTGTCGGTGTCGCTGAAATGACCCAAGAATTCGAAACCATGAACGAATTGATTAAAGCGGCGGATGAGTCCGTCTATTTAGCAAAAAACGCAGGGAAGAACAGCGTTTGTTCTATTCAGATCTAGCCTTCAGGTCATTTCCAAATTAAGAAGTGGAACCTGTAATTGTTCCACTTCTTCCTACTCCTCATTAATATCCTGTTAAATTTGCCGTGTTTTTAGGCAATAACTTGTTCTTTTAGCGATTCAATTTGGCATTGGTTGCGTGTTTGATTACTATGTGTAGCTATCTAAAAAAACTAATCATCCGATACGGACACTACCAACTGGTAGATGAGGAAATGATGCAACATCTAGAAGAGATCATTGCTAATGCAACGACTGCTATTGATACAGCAGATTCGTTAGTCGCACTTGATGAAGTGCGAGTTCAGTATTTAGGTAAGAAGGGTGAACTAACTCTTCAACTACAAAGCCTAGGTAAACTTCCACCTGAAGAGCGTCGCACTGCTGGTCAAGAGATCAACAAAGCGAAAGGTGCTGTTCAACAAGCGATCGCAGCTCGCAAAGACGCACTACAACGTGCAGAGCTTGAAGCGAAACTAGCTGAAGAAACTATCGATGTGAGCCTACCAGGTCGTCGCATTGAGAACGGTGGTCTTCACCCAGTTACACGCACAGTTGAGCGTATCGAACAGTTCTTTGGTGAGCTTGGCTTTAGCACTGAGTCTGGCCCTGAGATCGAAGATGCATTCCACAACTTTGATGCACTAAACATCGCAGACGATCACCCAGCTCGTACTGATCACGATACTTTCTTCTTCAACCCTGATCTAATGCTACGTACGCACACTTCTGGTGTTCAAATCCGTACGATGGAAAACGGCAAACCGCCATTCCGCTTCATTGCTCCGGGTCGTGTTTACCGTAACGACTACGATCAAACTCACACGCCAATGTTCCACCAAGTGGAAGGTATGTTAGTTGATGAGAACGTAAACTTTGCACAACTTAAAGGCATTCTTAACGATTTCCTTTGTAACTTCTTTGAAGAAGAAGTTGAAGTGCGTTTCCGTCCTTCATTCTTCCCGTTCACAGAGCCTTCAGCTGAAGTTGACGTGAAACGTAAAGATGGCAAATGGCTAGAAGTTCTAGGCTGTGGCATGGTTCACCCTAACGTACTTCGCTCTGTTGGCATCGACCCTGAGAAATACTCTGGTTTTGCATTCGGTATGGGTGTAGAGCGTCTAACGATGCTTCGTTACGGCGTAAATGACCTTCGTGCGTTCTTCGAGAACGACCTTCGTTTCCTTAAACAATTCAAGTAATCCGGGGCAGTCAAAACTATGAAATTCAGTGAATCTTGGCTACGCGAGTGGGTTAAACCTGCAATTAACAGCGAAGAGCTAGCTCACCAAATCACTATGGCTGGTTTGGAAGTTGACGATGTAGAACCTGTTGCTGGTGAATTCACCGGCGTTAAAGTAGGTAAAGTGGTTGAGTGCGGTCAGCACCCAGACGCAGACAAACTACAAGTTACAAAAATTGATATCGGCGAAGAAGAACTTTTAGACATCGTATGTGGTGCATCTAACTGTCGTCTTGGCCTAACTGTAGCAGTAGCAACAGTTGGCGCAGTACTTCCTGGTGACTTCAAAATCAAGAAAGCAAAACTACGTGGCGTTCCATCGCACGGCATGCTTTGTTCTTTCTCTGAGCTAGGTATCGACGTAGAGTCTGACGGTATCCTTGAGCTACCAGAAGGCACAACGCTAGGTATGGACGTACGTGAGCTTCTTGAGCTTAACGACGTAACTATCGACGTAGACCTAACAGCAAACCGCGCAGACTGCTTCAGCATCCGTGGCCTTGCTCGTGAAGTTGGCGTACTAAACCGCGCAGACGTTACAGAGCCAACAGTTGAAGCTGTTGCAACAAGCATTGAAGACACAGTATCTGTTGAAATCAAAGCAACTGATGCTTGTCCACGTTACCTTGGCCGTGTGGTTAAGAACGTAAACGTGAAAGCGGAATCACCAATCTGGATGCAAGAAAAACTGCGTCGTTGTGGTATCCGTTCAATCGACCCAGTTGTAGACATCACAAACTACGTGATGCTAGAGCAAGGCCAACCAATGCACGCATTTGATCTTGCTAAGATCGAAGGCGGTATCGTGGTTCGTCTAGCAGAGCAGGGCGAAAAGCTAACACTTCTAGATGGCAACGAAGCTGAACTAAACAGCAACACGCTTGTTATCGCTGACCACAACAAAGCACTAGCAATCGCTGGTATCTTTGGTGGTCAAGATTCAGGTGTGACTACTGAAACTACAGACGTACTTCTTGAAGCAGCATTCTTCGCACCGGATCACATCCGTGGTCGCGCACGTGCTTACGGCCTTCACACAGATTCTTCTCTACGTTTCGAACGTGGTGTTGATTCAACACTTCAAGCAGCAGCAATGGAGCGTGCAACACAGCTTCTAGTTGAAATCTGTGGTGGTGAAGTTGCGCCAGTAAACGGCAGCGAATCTGAAGCTGATCTACCAAAAGCAAACGTAGTTGCTCTACGTCGCGCTAAGCTAGACAGCCTACTAGGTCACGAAATCCCATCTACAGACGTAGTGGAAATTCTTACTCGCCTAGGTTGTGAAGTTGAGACTACGGACGCAGGTTGGACGGCAACGTCTCCATCTTGGCGTTTTGATATCGCAATCGAGCAAGACCTAATTGAAGAAGTAGGTCGTATCTACGGTTACGATAACATTCCAAACCAAGCGCCTAAAGCGGCACTTAAAATGAATGACCACAAAGAAGCTGACCAACCGCTTAAGCGCGTTCGTGACCTTCTTGTAGACCGTGGCTACCACGAAGCAATCACATACAGCTTCGTAGAACCAGAACAGCAAAAACTTGTTGTACCTGGTGTTGAGCCGCTAATCCTGCCATTCCCAATCTCTGCGGACATGTCAGCAATGCGTCTTGGCCTAATTCAAGGTCTTCTAAACACAGTTGTTCACAATCAGAAGCGTCAACAGTCTCGCGTTCGTCTATTCGAATCAGGCCTACGTTTCATCCCTGAAGAAACAGCTGAAAACGGCATGCGCCAAGAAATGATGCTTGCGGGCGTTATCTCTGGTACTCGTGGCGAAGAGCACTGGGACATTGCAACTAACACTGTAGATTTCTTCGATCTTAAAGGTGACCTAGAAGCCGTTCTTGAGCTTTCTGCAAACGAAATCGCATACAGCTTCAAAGCAGCTAAGCACCCAGCACTTCACCCAGGTCAAACTGCGGCTATCGTAGTAGACGGCAAAGAAGTGGGTATCATTGGTACTGTTCACCCAGAACTAGAGCGTAAGTTTGGTCTTAACGGCCGCACTATCGTATTCGAAATCGAATGGGCAGCTATCAACACTCGCGTGCTTCCAGAAGCAGTCGCTGTATCTAAGTTCCCTGCAAACCGTCGTGATATCGCCGTTGTTGTTGATGAAGCAGTTGCTTCTGGCGACATCGTAGAAGCGTGTATCGCTGCTGGTGGCGAATTCCTAACTGGCGCTAAACTGTTCGACGTATACGTTGGTCAAGGCGTTGAAGAAGGTAAGAAGAGCCTAGCTATCGCACTTAGCCTACAGTCTGTAGAGCGCACACTTGAAGATGCAGACATCGCTGGTTCAGTAGATGCTATCGTAGCTTCAATCTCAGAGAAATTCGGCGCAGCACTTCGCGACTAATCTCTTCTGATAGATAGAAAAATCAAAGGCCTCGCATTGCGAGGCCTTTTTTGTTGGAATTGTTAGTTATTAGATGTTTGATTGACTTTAAGATCCTGTTCTTTTTGAAGCATGGTGGAAATAAATCCATTAATGGTTTCAGAACCACCTCCTAAATTATTATAAACACCTATAACTCGCGGGGTAATATGTGTGTCGTCATCGTACATTTTGGCCTTCATCGTTCCCAATGCCAATATTGCATTCTGAATTGTTGTGGAACTAATCTCACTCGGCATTGGCATTATTGATGAAATGCTCTCACCACTAATCCCTAAAGTTTGTATAACCATAGAACCAGAGATCTGTTTTGACTCTGCCGCAGCTCCTAAAGCGAAAAGGCTTCCAAGGTTAATTTTCCCTTTGTTCACCTTAATATTTGCTGTCATTCGTAAGCCTATACCAATATAAGTAGGTACAATTACATTGGCCTGATTACGATCTTTTGTAAGGCTTGCTGACTTCTGACCAAAATCATCGCTCGTTACAATGACGGGTAAGGCATTCGTATTAAACTTCATATAGTCGAGTATTACTATGTAGCTGTTTCCTGCTACGCCAACGGTTGCAGGCCCGTAAGTTAAGCTTCCTTTTGAATCAAGTTCTCCTATAGCGATTCGCATAGTTTCGTCTGGTAAGGATTCTAACAACTCTTGGTTCGTTGGCGGCTTACCGCTCGTCGCAACAATATTTACTGGCAATGGGTCTAGTGGGTGGTAACCATAGTTACTTTTGTTGTTGTCGATAGGTATACCGACACTAGAGCAACCTGTTGCTATGAGTGTAGTTAAAATAAATGTGTAAAAATATTTCATCAGTACTCCTCAACGTATTCTAGCATTGTGACGCTTATTGATATGTTTGTTAGTGCATATTAGATATAGCTTAGGTTTTCAAAAAATCAAGGTAGCTTCGAGAGGACTAGCAATCGCACTTAGCCTACACTCTGTAGAGCGCACACTTGAAGATGCAGACATCGCTGGTTCAGTAGATGCTATCGTAGCTTCAATCTCAGAGAAATTTGGCGCAGCACTTCGCGATTAATCTCTTCTGATAGATAGAAAACCAAAGGCCTCGCATTGCGAGGCCTTTTTGTTTGGTAAGGAATCGGGTGTTATCTCAGTATTGGATAATTCAGAGTTACGAACCATCACCTTTGGGTACAAACAAGTATTAGATCAATACAGCAACCACATGAATTGTAGTACATTAGTGGCATATGCGCTTATATGCTTTCTAGGGAAATTATTATGTATATCAAAAAGGTAACGATCAACAGCTACAGGAGCTTCCGCTTTTTCGAAGCACAGCTTCAAAAGCTAACTGTTGTTATTGGTGAAAACGATACTGGTAAGACGAACTTTTTCACCGCCCTTGCGTTACCGTTGAGTGGCAACCAAATAGACTTCAATCAGAAGCGTTTGAGTGTTTCTGATATCAACAAAGATTCAGTGATTGAATTCTTTAATTCAATCATCAATGAAGATACTGAAGAAAATCAGCTGATAAAGATCCCTAAAGTATCAGTAACCGTAGAGTTCGCAGATCCGAAAGATGCTTATGAAACCGCTCTATTAGCTAAATGGATTGTTGCTGATGGCGATGAAGAAAAATACAAAATCAGGTATGATTTTAAGCCTAAAGACGACAGTGACTTGCTTGAGGTCGTGAAGAAGTCGCTCGTTGGTAAGACTTTAGATGATATTAATTGGTTTACTCTACCCGTTGAGCTATATGACTACCAAATCGTATCTGTGAACAACGAAAAGCCTATCGCATACAGTGACTTAAAACACGTCAGTGTTCATAGTATCAATGCCGAGCGAGATGACTTTTCAGAAAGCAGTTCAATGAAGTCCAATAGCATTTTCACCAAGCTGCTTATGAACACTCTCAACGATGACGACAAAGGTCAGATCAATACAGCCTATTCTGAGTTCTTTAGTGCTATAGAAAAGACTGAAACATTCGACAAAGTCATTGGAATCAATGACGATTTTGAGAATTACGACAGCATTATCAAGCAGCTTGAATGCACTCCTAACCTGCCTAACTTGAAGAACATCTTATCGAACATCACTTTGAAATACGGTAATGAATTTCTGTACCAAAAGGGCTTGGGACAACGAAATCTTATCTACATACTCATCCTGTTTGCTTACTACAAGTCATGTGGTGATACATTCAACTTGTGCTGTATAGAAGAACCAGAAGCACACTTGAGCGTTAACAATCTTCGTTTAGTAAGAGACTTCATTGAGAAAAGCTCAAGCAACAGCGGCTCGCTTGTACAAACTATCATTTCGACCCATAACCCATCGATCATCAACAAGCTGAAGATCTCTAATGTGCTGGCGTTTACTGGCGAGAAAGCAATTAGTCTGTCTGATACTCCAACTAAGTTAGTTGACTACCTAAGAAAGAGACCTAACTTCGACATCCTAAAGTTGCTGTTTGCGAACAAAGTCATTCTCGTAGAGGGGCCGACTGAAGAAATGCTGATCAGCACTTACTTGTCTAAGCAACCAGCCCTAAACGACATTGATATTATTCCAATTGGTCAACGAGGCTACACCACTTTCTTAGATATATGGCTTAACTTGAACAAAGATAACCAGAACAAGAAAATTGGTGTTGTCCGTGATTATGACAATTCAGATGCAGCTAAAGCCAAACATAATGCTTATGACACAGCGCATGCGAATGTCACTGTAAGAACAACAACAAATTACACACTCGAGATTGATTTAGTAGAAGCAGAAGACAACCTAGCTCTGCTGAATGGTTTATTCGAAATGGAAGGCGACCTCGAAGTAGTGTCCAAGCACATGATTAATGGTAAGACAGCGAGAATGCTTGATGTATGTGATGCGATGGTTGATGAAGAGAACCCACTGGATATTAAGTTACCGGCTCACATCGCTGAGGTTATTGGTGCGGTATCATGATAGAAGTACAGATTGCTGGTGCAGGTGCTGGAAAAACTTATGGCTTAGCAAAGACTTTGATAGATCACATCGAAGCTTGTACTAGTCACAAAAAGACATTTGCACTGACATACACCAACACTGCAATAGCGAAGATAGAGCAAGAGATAATCAAACAACATGGCTTTATTCCGTCGAATCTCTGTATACAGACAGTACATAGCTTTTTGTTGAACGAAATCATCTATCCGTTCTCGTCATTCACTCTCGGTGATGTTTATAACGATGCATCAATAACGATGCTACCGAGTAATGTTAGATTCAAAAACTGGCACTTAAAGCGATTAAAAGATAAAAACATCATTCATGCAGAGAGCGTATACAACATCGCCAAACAAGTTGTTGATGAAACCGTCAGCAAGCACAGCAACAGAGCGAAGAAAGCAAAAGTCCGCAGACTATTAGCTATTCTAGGAAGTTGCTTTGACAAGATATTCATCGACGAAGTTCAAGACTTAGACAAAGATGCACTCCGCTTTTTCGAAGTTCTAGGCTGCAACGATATTGATGTATACATGATCGGAGATCCAAAACAAGCAATCAAGTTTCCCCAAGATCTTGATGCTTTTGTTCGAAAAGTAGCCCCAAAAGAATACGCGACCATACTACCGATCAACAATCAAACCAGACGAGTACCCACTGAAATACTAGTGGTCTCAAACAACTTCTGTTATGAAGATCAGCAACAAGAGTCACTATCAGAAATGGTTGGTGAACTCATGTACATTGAATCGACTGACGGACGATATGACGAGCTAATAACTAACTACTTAGATGCAAAACAACTTGTTTGTATCGACAAAAAGAATGGTCGCTATACAACTTCGTCTAAACACAAATACGCATTCCCAAGAGAGATCGAGGAAATGATTCGTGATTCTAACCACAAGAAAGACAAAGCTTTGTTTGTCAAAGCAGCTTTTTCTGACTTTATGGACGATGTCGCCGAAGTCGGTGCAAGAATTGCTATTAATAGGCTGAAAGCCAGTCATGGCTTGACACTTAAAGATCAGCATTACGCTCAACTGTATGAGCTGTGCAATTCTTGTTCGGGAAATGACGTTCAATTCAAAGTTCAAAGTATCGAATCTATTAAGGGATTGGATGCTGATGTTTGTGTCGTCATAGTCAGCTCTAATACCCTGAAATACTTGACCCAAAATGGTATTAGTGAAGCGAGTCGATTTAATAAAGAATGGAAAAAAGTTTATGTCGCTCTTACTCGTGCTAAGAAGAGGCTAGTGTTGGCTTTAGATCACGAGTTACTCGCTAAAGAAGATATGGCGGCTGTTAGGGACTCGATAGGTGAATTGGGTTTTGTTAACCATAACTAGTATTCATTTATCTACCAATGCTGACGGTGTCCAATAGCAGGTAGAGTCAACTAAGTATGTCAGATTTGTCGTTCTTATGTAAAACCTTCGACGCAGTTTGTAACTTACTCGCGGCAATTTCGTATTACAGCGCTAGTTCAGCAAGGGGATGGACATTTTTGATTTACAAAAGCTTCTAGATAAAAACACATCCAGTGATTTTTTAAACAAGCTCTCATCAATCATTATATCGCTGAAGAGCACTACACATAGAAATACTAGGCACAAGAATAACAACCTATCTTACGTTAAAGGTTAAAGTTAGATTAAATGAAAGAACTATTTGTATTGAAGTATCCTGTTTTATGCTTTTTTGCTTGGTTAATATTTACTGTGGGAGGTTTCGTATATTCGGTTGGTTGGAATGAACAGTTTGCTTTGTCATGGCTTGGTATTGGAGGGGCTGTTCTTGCTGCTGTTATCACGGCATTGGTTGCTTTTAATGGTATTGAAATTGACAGGGTCAAAAAAGAGAGAGTCACACAATACAAATCGTATGTTCTCCTTTTAAGCCAATTGAAATCCAGACTGATGTTTCTCCACAAGCATTTTGACGACTTTTCTAAGTGCTACATTATGGATACTGCAGGCAGAACAAGCCATTTACCAATGGTTATGCTCAGGGATGAATACACGCCTCTAGATTTAAAGGAGTTGATGTTTCTTAATGTTCATGCCAGTAAAGATAAAAGCTATGCAGGTGGGAACCCTGTGGACTACGATTATCTAAACATCTCAGCGTTGAAAGAATTAGACGATAATTTCTTAAACCTCATTGAAGCTTTGCGTGAGTTGAACTCTAGAAAAAATGACGAGAATGTAGCCGTTTCGGAAAAATTAGGAAGTAAAAAGCCTAGAGTAATATCAATGAACGAATTCAGAGAGTGTGTACCTTATGTAGACTATACCAAAACTCTTCTAATTGGTGAGCATGTTTTATGGCTTTACTATGAGCTATTAAAGCACCATGAATATGCTTATGAAGATTTAAGGAATAGGGCTGAGGACGTATTTGATGAGCATATAATTGAAGAGTATGGTAATGCACACAATTTTATTCCTGTCTCAGTACACGTAGATACTAATTCGGAATTTATTCATCTAACACCCGAAGAAGTAAATAAGTTACATGAAGGAGATGACTACCCGAAACTAAATGTCAATTCACCACTATTTGTAGCTAGTTTTAATTATGTTGGCGTTAAGGCCGAAAAACTCTTTCTGCAACCTAATAACTTTACCAGTATTTATCTAACCTGATTGCATACATGCTGAAATTAATCCTATATGACGACATCAACCTTTGATGGCTGCGAATAACCTAGCAAAGTTGGGGAGCAGAAATTATCTGGTCACCATCGAAGAAGAGGTCTTGATCTAAATCTCTATTGACCTGTCTACAACTTCACACTTTATAGTGACTATATTGATTGAGAGGGGCACTTTCTGTGTTCCCTTTAAAGTAAGTAGAGAGACACTATGAAACGTTTAATTCTAAACATCACACTCTTGGTATTCATGGCGCTTGGTAGCATGAATGCCATGGCTCATTATTCAATGGTTAAGTACGGTATTGCGATATCTCACGATGGTGAGCAAATTGCGTATGGCAAAAGTGGGAGTGGGGATACAGCGTTAATCTTCATTCACGGTTGGAGTTTAGACAGTAGGCTGTGGCAAAACCAAGTGAGTGAGTTTTCAAAGCAGCACCAAGTGATCACTATGGACTTAGCCGGGCACGGCAACTCATCGTTCAACCGCGAAGAGTACACCATGGTTGCATTCGCTGAAGACATCAAAGCGGTAATTGAGAAAGAACAACTCGAATCCGTCATCTTAGTTGGTCATTCTATGGCTGGCGGCGTAATTGCAGAAGCCGCAAAACTGATGCCGAAAAGAGTGAAGGGCATTATTGGTGTCGACACATCGCAAAACGTTGCACTAGCTGTATCACAAAGCGACCTAGACGTAATGACCAAACCGTTTGAAGCAGACTTCCAAGCGGGCATTACTGCGTTCGTGAAAGACTCGCTACCAAAAGGCGTAGACACGGATTTACTTTACTGGGTAACGCAAGACATGGCATCAGCACCGCCAGCTATCGCGATAAACCAGTTCCGCCATTATCTAGGCCAATACGTAACAGGCGAAGCACACCGCGTCTATGAGAACGTGAACGTGCCAGTAATATTAGTGAACGCTCGCCTATGGCCAACAGACTCAGAAGCGAATAAGAAACACATCAAAGATTACAGCATGTACTACATTGAAGACTCAGGCCACTTCCCAATGCTTGAGCAACCAAAGCAGTTCAACGCAACGTTGATGAAAGCGGTTAAGTCAGTGAAGTAGGGCTGTTGCACGTGAGAATAGGCTGATAATCCCCTCCTAACCTCCCCTTGGTTTACATCTCCAATCTCTTGTTGGCAACGATAAAGGGGAGGAACTGAATACCGATCGTGACAAGTGCTGCTATATGTTCAGCGACAAAGAATGTTCTCCCCCTCATTCCTATATCTCAAGAGATCGGGTCACTCCATTCGAGGGGGAGCTAGAGGGGGAGGCTTTGGTCTACTAGGACCATTCACACGATGTTGATTAAAGCGGTGAAGTAGGGCGCTGTATTGTTAAAAAATAGTAGTTAATCGTTGATAGAAAAAACTAAGGCCTCGCGATTGCGGGGCTTTTTTGTAGTTGGAGGTTTTGCTAGCGACATTCATTCCCAATTTGCGAGTAATGTTCGCACCTGTCACTCGTTTATGGTCCTTAAACGAGTACCTCATAGTTATATAAATTATTTATCAATCATTATTTAGATATGCAATCGTAATCACACTTATTTGTAGGGGCTGGCCTAATCTAATAGATGCTTACTATTGATAATAATAACTTTAATTATGTAATTTAGGACGTCCTGCTATGGCTAAGAAAATAATATTCATTCATGGTCGCGCTCAAAAGCCCGATAAAGCTCCCCTTCAAGCACTCTGGTACGAGGCTATAGAACATGGTTTGCAGCGAGATTGTGGAGACTCAAGCTCATTACAAGCTTTTAAAGATGTCGATAAACGGTTTGTCTATTACGGTGAGCTATCAAACACATTGTTAGACAAACCAACGGAAGACCCTGCAAGTCGTCAGCAAGCGTTGTCTGAACTCAAAAAGTACAAGACAAGCCAGTTCAATAAAACAACGTATAACAAGGTATCTAAAATTGGTTTTCTGAAAGAGGCGTTAGCAGATACTTTTTCATCGCTTTTTGGAAAGCTGGGTGTGGCTGAGACACTCATAACAAAGGTCGCGCCGGATATGGCGCATTATTGGTATGAAGATACCTATTTCGGTAGCGATGTCAGGCATAGGCTAATGGTTGAACTGAAGGAAGCGCTTGATAATCAGGATGATGTGATGATTGTGTCGCACAGTCTTGGGTCGATGATCAGTTATGACGTGTTGTGGAAGCTGTCTCATTACGGAGAGTATAGACACGACTATGGTGCGGACAAGAAGGTCAACTTATTGCTTACGCTCGGGTCACCGTTAGGAGATGAAAACGTAAAAGATAGGCTAAAAGGGAGCCGCTTGAAAGATGAGAAGAAGTACCCGTTAAACATTCAGCAATGGATAAACATATCGGCAGAAGATGATTTTATCTCTCATGACAGCAAAATTAAAAATGACTTCAAGGATATGCTCAAACTGGATCTAATACCCGGTGGAATGAAAGATATCCACCCGATTTATAACCTCAATATTCGCAACGGGAAAAGCAATCCACATGCTTCCATCGGTTATCTCATTAATCCTAAATTCATCAAAGTACTGGATGAATGGCTCTCGAGTTGATGTGGTTTACCATCACCAATTACTTCGGTGCTCGTTCATTGAAACTTAGATAAAACAAGGCCTCGCGATTGCGAGGCCTTTTAGTGTTTCGACCAAAAATCGATATTAATCGATATTAACGAAAACTCGGGATAATCGCTGGTATGCCCGGTAGAAGGCCAACCAGCGCCATTACACCACTTAGCACAATAAACATAATGCCAGGCAATACCCAGCGGCTCATTTTACTCAGTTCACTACTACGTTCTTTACAACCGACTAAGCCTAAGTTATCTAACAGCATGGTGAGAGCCCAGCCAAATGCAGGGTTAACGAGCGCTGAAGAGAACACAACAATCGCTGCCGACTGTGTGGTTTTTCCTTCACGCGTCATTTCCATTCCAGCTTCTAGCAATGGCACAAATACCCCAACAATCAGCGCCACACACAGTACAGGTTGCCAGATAGCTAAATCCATCGGGTAACCCCAAACTGCGGCGATGATACAGAACAGAGCTGTGAGCAGCGCGCCAGCAGGAATAGGGCGTTTAGCTATCGCCGCTGGTACGATGTAAGTACCCCATGAAGATGTAAAGTTAGTACCGCCAAGCAGAGAACCGAACGTTTGACGAATTGATGCCGTGGTCATGGTGTCGTCGATGTTCATGTGTACTTTTTCGGTACGTTCTGGGTAGCTGATCTTTTGGAATACTTGATGTCCTAAGAAATCTGGCGACCACATCGCCACGGCTAGAATCGCAAACGGCAATACCACCATGAAGTGTTCAATCGTCGGTAGGCCTAGCATCCAACCCGTATCTTCTCCCCACCAATACATAGGGTTCATGTTAGGCAAGCCTGGCTCAGTGTGGAAAGCAAATGGCGCTCCCATGGCAAATGCGATCGTACCACCCAACAAGCAGCTAAGAGGTACTGCTAACCAACGTTTGCGGAAGTGTTCCAGTAGCGCGTACAAGATAATGGTGCAAAAGATCACCACAAACGCGATGTGGCTCATACCGATTCCTTCAGCCCAAGCGAAAAGCTTTTTCACTTGAGAGGCGGTTCCAACAAAGCCGAGGTAGAGCAATAAGCCGCCACACACGCCTTTACTGGTGAGGTTGGCCAACATGCTGCCACCTTTACTGATGGCTAAGATGAGGCCAAAAGCGCCAATCAACAGGCCAAACGCCATCGGGTGTCCACCTGCTGCAACCACAATCGGAATCAAAGGGATAAGTGGGCCGTGGGTCCCTGCGAGGTTTGCAGTCGGCAATAAAAAGCCAGAGAAAATAATAATGAAAACAGAGGCGATGAGCAGTTCATAACGAACGTTTTCTAGAATGAAGTCTTCATTTAATCCGAGAGCCCCAGCAAAGGTGGCTGCAATCGCGCCCACCATAACCACTTTACCAATGGTCGCCGCCATCGCTGGGATGGTGTCTTCTATCTCAAATCGATAATCTTTAAACGGCAAATTTGGACGCCAGCGCTTAGGCGACATGATTTGCAATTCGTGTTCTAGATACTGTTCTCGGGATTCAAACTCTGAGCTTGGTTTATGTTGTTGTTCATAGGTGAGTTCATCCTCATTGGCTTGAGGCTTCTCTGTTTGTATATGTGCGGACTCTAAAGTAGTGCTCATTTTGATTCCTTTCGTTCACACTCTTAGGTGTGTTATTCCAACAAACGTTGTTGACTCACGGTATGAAGTGCAAACAATGCGTCAACTTATAATTAAAAACCCATTAACATTTAGTTGTTAGTACCTTATACCAAACCAAAAAAAACAAATAGACTCAGTCGGTTAGACATTAGTCGTAGAGTCGGACGACTAGTATTAGACCCTGTAGATAGTATGTGTCTGGTTATTTGTAGTCCCTTAATTTCTCCCACGTTCTGCACTTGATAGTGATAGAATCTCCGCATTAGAGTTATCGAGAAACTAGGTATTTATAAACAATGTTTATCCATCACGTAAACGGCATCGACTGGCTGGTAATTACAGCCTTTGAAGAACTGAAAACTATGTTTATCGAAGATGCAGGCCCAATCCCAGCTTGCTTTTCTACCGCCAGCGAGTTGAGCCTGATTGATCAAGCCAAACGCAGTTATGGATTTTTGCCTAAACTCCGCGGTGTGATCACCGATACCGGCACTTTTCAAAGTAGAGATATTGAAGAAGATTTGAACCCACAGCTTGCGTGTATCGTTGAAGGGCGTGGTCGGGTTTTTATCTATCACGGCGACTACGTGGCTTTTGTCGATGACGAGCAAACCTTCATTACCCGTATGGACTGAGAGTGATTCAGTGAGTTGAGATCGGCGAATTGGTAAATCGGCGAGTTAGCCCACCTAGAATTTAAAACTAAAGGATTAATATGATGGCAAAAACGATCTCATTGGTACTTGGCAGTGGTGGCGCAAGAGGCTTGGTTCACGTTGGAGTCATCCGCTGGTTAATTGAGCATGGCTATCAGATAAAATCCATTTCTGGCTGTTCAATTGGCGCACTTATCGGTGGTGTCTACGCTGCGGGCAAGTTGGATGAATTTGAAGAGTGGGTCACCAGTATCGACCAAGGTGATATGGCGATGTTGTTGGACTTTTCATGGCAGTCGAGTGGTATGTTCAAAGGGGACAAGATCATCGACACTCTGCGTGGACTGATCGGCGAGATTTCAATTGAAGATCTGCCCATCCCTTATACCGCAGTTGCCGCTAACGTCGCCGATGAAAAAGAGGTTTGGCTGCAATCAGGTTCTCTGTTTGATGCCATTCGCGCCTCTATCTCTTTGCCACTGTTCTTGACCCCTCACGTTATCAATGGAGAAGTGCTGATTGATGGCGGCGTTCTTAATCCCGTACCGATTGCGCCTACCTTTGGTGATAATACAGACTTTACACTGGCTGTGAATTTAGGTGGTGAACCTGAAATGGTTAAACAGGAAGTGATACCGGTTTCCCTGCCAACAAAAGAGAGCAACCTGCATGAGAAGGTTGTGCATTTTATCGATAACCTCGGTAGCAGTGTAAAAAGCAAAATGAGCTTCAACTTTGCTTTTTACGATATTGCCAACCAAGCATTTGATGCGATGCAATCGACCATTGCTCGCCAAAAGTTGGCCGCTTACCCCGCCGATATCACGCTTGAGATCCCACGCAATGCTTGTGGCACCCTAGAGTTTGATCGCTCACAAGAGATGATCGACAGAGGCTACCACTTAGCACAGGCTAAACTGGGCAATCGACTTTAATGTATTTGCTGCTGAATGAGGGTAACTATGGAAACTGAACTCAAACTATCTGAACTCAAAGAATTGGTCACAACAAAAGATGTCATCGTGCTCACCAGCATAGAAGAGCCTGCGGTATCTTGGCTGATAGAGTGCTATCAAGAGAACGCTGATATCCAGATTATCGAGAACGCACACCAACTAGATACTGAAGCGATTTTGCGGCAATGCAGAAGCAGCCTTAACGAAAGTAAAAAGGTCATCCTTACAGCGCAGTTTCGTAGTCAACTGCCTATCATCAATATCGCTTCACTGTGTAATGAGCAGCGCAAATCATTGATCAATATTGAGCTATCAGGCTGGGATGAAGACAAACGCGTTCCTCATTCTTACAGTAGTTTCTAGCTTATATTTGTTGCTAGGTAACTGCAGTTTTTAGGTAACCGACAGCGTCTCTATAACCAGAGCAGTTCAACACAAGGTTGATCAAAGCGGTTAAGTCAGTGTCCGGAATTTGTTGACCACTACAGGGTGGTTGTATCGAATCAGGAGTAGAAAAGTCTCTTGAGATTTTACTTGTCTAAATTGTGCTTAATTATTTGTTCCACCACACCATTCATCGTCCTTGAGCTAATCTCCGGTTTCAAATACAAGGAATGATACTCAACTCCTGTTCGGTCTATATAGGCTGCTTGTAAGCCAGCGGATAGCGCACCATGAGTGTCCCAATCATGAGTAGCGACAAGACGAAGGTTTTCGACAGGCTCTTTTAAAGTTTCGGCTGCAAAGTTATACACATCTGAATTGGGTTTGAAACTGCCTGTTTCTTCAACGGAAATGACGGTGTCGAAATAATCTTCTAAGCCTGAGTTCTTGATTTGAGAAGTGATGAGATCGAGGGATGAGTTGGAAAAAGCGACGGTTTTAAACCCGTTCTCGCGCAATTTGAGCAAAGACGCTTTGATATCTGTGTGCGGTGGTAGATTGGCAAAAGAAGTTAACAAGGCACCTTTGCTTTCCGCCGTTAAATCACACTTGTACCGTTGTGCAATAGCGTTGAGCGCTGCATTCGCTAATTCAGAAAAAGTAGATTTTACGTTTGTTGCGATGCAAACCGTTGAAGAGTGTAAAAGCTTTGAAAACCAAAGTGATAATGCATCCTCCTTTCCAAACACCGCTTTAAATTTAGGCTGTAATGACTCCAAATTTAAAACCGTTTCGTTTATATCAAACAGTATCACTTCTTTTTTCATGTGAAGAACCCAGATTTAATTGAATTTCATGCTTACATAATCTGCTCTGACGATACGGTTTTCAACCTCGATTTAAGTAACTTGAGCTTTGCTCTCTAATTTGAAAAGGGGGCTGGAATACGTCAGCGACAACCCTTCAACTCAAATCTGGCGTTGCTTCAT